>VBDL01000245.1 GCA_005884255.1 Betaproteobacteria bacterium
TGCTGCGCATGCGCCACGCGCGCGCTCGCTTGCCATGCAACCCGTTGCGGCAGGTGCCGGGATAGACGCGCTCGGCATGCGGCCGGTGTGTGATGCCGCGCGCCGCCAGCGCGTCGTCGATGTCCTTGCGCGAGCAGCCGCAGGGATAGACCCAGCCAGCGTGCCGCAAGCGATCGAGCGCCGCCTCGTAGCGCTCGCCACGCTGCGATTGCCATAACGGCGTCTCGTCGGCCACGAGGCCGCATTGCGTGAGCTGCCGCAGGATCTCCTCGTCGGCCCCGGGCACGCAGCGCGGCGTGTCGGTGTCCTCGATGCGCACCAGCCAGCGCCCCCCGTGCGCACGCGCATCGAGCCAGCTCGCCAGCGCGGCGACCAGCGAGCCGGCATGCAGCGGCCCGGTGGGCGAGGGCGCAAAGCGCCCGATATACCGGGCCATCAATCCACCGGCGCGCTCCAGGGCGCGCCGTGGCGCTCGAGCAGCGCTTGCCGCGTAGTCGGGCTTTGCAGCTGGTCCAGCCACCACTGCAGCGCTAGCCCGCAGCTCTCGCGCCGCGAGCCGGCGCGCCAGGCATAGCCCAGGCGCGCGCTATGGTTCGGCCGCTGCAGGCGGCACAGCACCAGGCGGCCGGCGGCGATGTGCTCGCGCGCCAGCGGCTCGGGCACCCAGCCGCAGCCGAGGCAGCGCAGGTGCGCCTCGATCTTCGCCTGCACGCTGGCCACGGTGAGCACGTCCTGCCCCGGCAGCAGATTCACCGTGATCGGCGACATGCGCTGTGCCGAATCGGCCACCGCCACCGCGCGGTGTTTCAGCAGCTCGGTGTCGTTGATCGGCCCCGGCAGTGCAGCCAGCGGGTGGTGCGGCGCCACGGCGAAGACGAACGCCATCTCGCCGAGCAGCTCGAACTGGATGCCGGCCGGCGGTGCGGTGTGCGAGCCGACCCCGATGGCCAGATCGGCCTGGCCCGACAGCAGCGCCTCCCAGGTGCCGGCCAGCACTTCGGTGCGCAGGCGCAAGCGCGTGCCGGGGCCGCTGTGATCACCATTCGGCCGTAGCGCGAAGAAGGCTTCGACCAGCTCGAACATCGTCACGCGCGAGATCACGCCATCGCAGGCGATGCTCAGCTGCGTTTCCCAGCCGGTGGCCACGCGCTTTACGCGGTTGGCCACGGCGTCCATCTCGGCCAGCAGCCGGCGGCCCTCGCCGAGCAGCTCCTCGCCGGCGGCGGTGAGCTTGGCCTGGCGCGAGCGGCGGTCGAAGAGCAGCACATCGAGCGCCTCCTCGAGCTGGCGCACGCTGTACGTCAGCGCCGACGGCACACGGCCCAGTTCGCGCGCCGCGGCCGCGAAGCTGCCGGTGCGCGCGATGGTGTCCATCATCGCCAGCGCTTCGGGGGTCAGGGCGTTTCTGCGGTCGCTCACGACGACCCCTCGGCCGCGGTCTCCCGCGCCCGGTCCCCCAAGGGGACTTCGCCCGCCTTGGGGCGGCCCGGCGCCGGGCTCGGGAAGCATGGTGGATGTCTCATGAGCTCTTCATCTTATTTGAACGCTTGCTTCAAGCGACATTGCCTGGTGACGGCGGGCCTCGCGCCTACAGTGAATTCATGATCCAACTGCGTCGATCCACCGAACGTGGCCATGCCGACCACGGCTGGCTGAAGAGCCAGCACAGCTTCTCGTTCGCCGACTACCACGACCCCGCGCACATGGGCTTCGGCAACCTGCGCGTGATCAATGAAGACCGCATCGCGCCGGGCACCGGCTTCGGCACGCACGGGCACCGCGACATGGAGATCGTGAGCTATGTGCTCAGCGGCGAGCTCGCGCACCGCGACAACATGGGCAACGGCACCGCCATCCTGCCCGGCGACGTGCAGCGCATGAGCGCCGGCCGCGGCGTGCTGCACAGCGAATACAACCACGCGCCCGATGCGACGACGCATTTCTTGCAGATCTGGATCCTGCCCAATGTGCAAGGGATTGCGCCGGGCTACGAGCAGAAGCATTTCGACGACGCCGACAAGCGCGGGCGTTTGCGCCTGGTCGCCTCGCCCGATGGCCGCGACGGCTCGGTGACGCTGCATGCCGATGCCTCTATCCACGCCGGCCTCTTCGACGGCGCCGAGCGCGCCACGCTCGCGCTCGATGCGCAGCGCCTGGCCTATGTGCACGTCGTGCGTGGCGCGGTGAGCGTCAACGGCACGCCGCTCGTGGCCGGCGATGCGGCCCAGCTGAAGGCGGAGACGCAGCTGACGCTCGACCAGGGCCGCGACGCCGAGGTGCTGGTCTTCGATCTCGCGGCCTGATCCGGCTGCATTCCAAAAGGCTTGCCGAAGACGGGTTATTCCCGCCGCGGCCATCATCACGCTCAACCTACAAACCCAGGAGTGATTCCATGAGCAAGATCGTCATCGTCTACCACAGCGGCTACGGCCACACGAAGAAGGTGGCCGAGGCCGTCGCGCAAGGCAGCGGCGGCGAGCTGCTCGCCATCGACGCCGAAGGCAACCTGCCGGAGGGCGGCTGGGACAAGCTCAACGCCGCGCAGGCCATCGTGTTCGGCACGCCGACCTACATGGGCAGCGTCTCGTGGCAGTTCAAGAAGTTCGCCGATGCCAGCAGCAAGCCCTGGTACACGCAGGCCTGGAAGGACAAGCTGGCTGCCGGCTTCACCAACTCCGCGTCGATGAATGGCGACAAGCTGTCGACGCTGCACTACCTGTTCACGCTGAGCCAGCAGCACGGCATGCTGTGGGTGGGCACCGGCATGATGCCGAGCAACGCCAAGGCATCGACGCGCAACGACATCAACTACGTCGCGTCGTCGTCCGGCCTGATGACCGCGACGCCGTCGGACGCCTCGGCCGACGAGATGGTGCCCGGCGACATCGAGACCGCGAAGAAGTTCGGCCAGCGCATTGCGCAGGCGGTGGGCAAGTTCGCCGCCCCGGCGCGCGAAGCCAGCGATCTCGCCTTCGCGTAAGCGTAGGAAGCGACAGCAGCGGCGCTACAGTGTCCGCCCATGGACACTGCCGTCGCCAAGATCGTCAGCGCGCTGCCCTGGTATGAATGGGCGGCGCTCGCGTGGTTCTTCGTCGCGTGGGTCGGCTATGCCACCTTCGCCCGCCGGCGGGCGGCGGTGCAGCCGTCGATCCTCGCGGCGACCAATCGCGTGCGCCGCCTGTGGATGCTGCAGTCGACCTACCGCGAGAACCGCGTGATCGACGGCGTGGTGGTGCAGAACCTGTCCACCAGCCCGAGCTTCTTCGCGTCGACCACCATCCTCATCATCGGCGGCCTGCTGGCGCTGCTCGGCACCAGCGAGCGCGCCACCGAGCTGGTGCACGAGATTCCCTTCGCGGCACGCACGACGACGCTGGTGTTCGACCTGAAGCTGCTGCTGCTCACCGGCATCTTCGTCTACGCGTTCTTCCGCTTCACGTGGAGCATGCGGCAGTACAGCTTCGGCGCGCTGCTCGTCGCATCGCTGCCGGAGCCGGAGCAGTTCATCGAGCAGGGCCTGTCGCGCGAGGCCTTCGCCGATCGCGCCGGCCACGTGGTCGGCATGGCGGCGGAGACCTTCAACGACGGCCTGCGCGCCTACTACCTCGCGTTCGCCGCCATCGGCTGGTTCTTCTCGCCGCTGGCCTTTGCGCTGGCCACCGCCGGCGTGATCTACATCCTCTACCAGCGCGAGTTCAGGTCGGAGGTGCTGGCGGCGTTGCTGGGCGAGTGAAGAAAACGTCCAGCGTCGGGAAGGCCGCGCTGCCGCGCAGGCAGTCCCACAGATAGATCGCGAAGCCCGGATCGCCGGTCCACAACGAATAGCGCAGCTGGCCGTGCTGCTGCGCGTCGGCTTCGGTCTGCGCGATGCCATGCATCGCGAAGGAACGAGCGCGATCGAGCCAACGCGCCTCGCCGGTGCGGCGGTAGAGCTTGAGGAAGGCGTAGCCATTGCCGCCGGTGCCGTGGCACAGGTTCGAGCCCTTGGTCAGCGGGCCAGCGGCCCACACGGCTTCGCCGCCGGCGACCAGCAGATCGTCGAGTTCATCGCCGGGGAAATCGCCCAGGCACACGACGAAGCCGGGCGCGCCATGGCAGAACTGCATCAGCATGCGTGCCGCAGGCGGATGGAGGTACGCGGGCCAGTTCGCAAGGGCGGCTTCGACTCGCGCCGTGCGTCGAATCGTGTTGGCGATGCAGTGCTGCCAATCGGCCCACTCGGTGGCGTCCAGCAGCTTGCGGCCGCGGATCAGCGGCGACGCGGTGGCCACGAAGCCATGCACGCCGTCGAGGTAGCTGCTGCGCGTGCCGTACATGTCCTGCGTCCAGTAGTGGCACTGGTGCTCGTCGGACCACTGCAGCTGCGACCACAGCTTGCGCGCGGTGGCGCGAAACAGCTCGGCCCAGCGCGATTCGCTGGTGTCTTCGTGCAGGAAGAGCGCGGCCAGCAGCGTGCCGGGCGAGCCCCACATCAGTTCGCGCGCCGGATGCTCGAGGTTGCCGGCGATCAGCGCTTCGAGACGATCGGTGGTGGCGGCGCTGGGCTGCAGCCAGTGCTTCAACATCAGCAGCGGCGTGTCGCCCATCAGGTAGGACGCCGCCTCGTGCGGCGCCTCGAGCCAGGCCGCATTGCGCTGACGCAGCGCGTCGATGTACGGTTCATACGAACGCCTGAGCCTCGCCGCGCCCACGACCTGCAGGTAGTGCAGTGCCCACATCACGCCGGCGCCTCCGCGTCGCGCGGATGGATCGGCCACAGCGCATCGGGCGAGAAGCGGGCCTCGGTGTCGCGCACGATGTGGTCGATGATCTCGAGGGCGCGCGCCTCGTCCCACGCGATCGGCTTCAGCGCTTCGTGGCGTTGCGGGTCGTACAGCATCAGCGCATGCCGAGAAATTGCCGCACCACGGCCACCGTGCGTGCCGGGTCCTCTTCCTGCGGCACGTGGCCGAGCGCGTCGAACATCGCCACCGTGCTGCCGGTGATGTCTGCGTGGAATCGTTCGGCGTAGCTTGGCGGGATCAGGCGGTCGCGCCCACCCCAGACGATCAGCGTCGGGACCTTGAGCTGCTTGATGCGCGCCTCGTCGGCTCCGCGCTCCATTTGGCGAAAGCGCTCGACCAGCGCATGGCGGTTGCCTTCGCGCAAGGTGAGCTCGAAGTAGCGGTCGACCAGCGCGGCGGTCACGCGCGACGGGTCGCCGTAGACCTCCTGCACGCTCTGCTCGACGACGCCGCGCGGCAGCACGATGTCGATCAGGCGGTTGAGCACCGGGATGCGTGCGAGCTGGAAGCCGATCGGCACCGACTTCGGCTGAAACGCGTAGCCGCCGGCGTCGACGAGGATCAGCTTGTCCACGCGCGCCGGCGCGAGCAGCGCGGTGCGCCACGCGACCTCGCCGCCGAGCGAGTTGCCGGCGATGGTGAAGCGCTGCACGCGCAGCGCATCCAGCACGTCGATCACGAAGCGCGCATAGCTGTCGCCGCGGTAGTCGTTGCTGATGCTGGGGCCGGTGAGGCCGAAGCCGGGCAGGTCGAAGCTGATGACGCGGCGCTGCGTCTTCAGTGCGGCGACCCAGCCCTCCCAGGTGTGCAGGCTGGCCGAGGTGCCGTGCAGCAGCACCAGCGGCGTCGGGTCGTCGCGCGGGCCCTGGTCGCGGTAGTGCACGAGCTGGCCCTTGACGTCGAGAAATTCCGACGGTGGCGGCGCCCAGCGTGCGACCAGCGATTCCACCGAGCGGTCGGGCGCATGGCTGAGCGCGAGCGCCAGCGCGCTGAAGATCAGCAGCAGGCCGACGATCCGCAGCAGCCCGCGACTCATTGGAGCACCCTACGGCCTACGGCCGGTCCCGCCAAGCGGGAATGAGCCCCTACGGGCGGCCGGGCGGGGCTCATGCCGGCGCGAGCGCGGTGTCGACCGCGATGCGTTCGTCGAACACGAAGCAGTCGCCCCGCCAGTGCGGCGCGCCCTCGGTCTCCTCGAAGTACTTGAGGATGCCGCCTTCGAGCTGGTAGACATGCTCGACGCCGGCCTCGCGCATCGCCAATGCAGCCTTCTCGCAGCGGATGCCGCCGGTGCAGTAGCTGACGACGGTCTTGCCGTGCAGCGCGCTCTTGTTCGCCGCCAGCGCGGCAGGGAAGTCGCTGAACTTGGCCAGGCGCCAGTCGATCGCGCCGTCGAAGGCGCCGGCATCGACTTCGAAGCCGTTGCGCGTGTCGAGCATCACCAGCGGGCGCCCCGCATCGTCGCGGCCTTGCGCCAGCCAGCGTGCCAGCGTCGGCGCCGCCACGCTCGCTGCGCGGCCCGCTTCGGGGCGCAGCGCCGGCATGTTCATGCGGATGATCTCGCACTTGATCTTCACCCGCAGGCGCTTGAACGGCACCGTGTCGCTGACGCTTTCCTTGGCTTGCAGGCCGGCGAAGCGCGCGTCGGCCCGCAGCGCGTCGAGCCATTCGTGAATGGCGGCCGCTGGGCCGGCGAGGAACAGGTTGATGCCTTCCTCGGCGAGCAGCACGGTGCCCTTCAGGCCGAGGCGCTGCGCACGCAGCGCGGGAAGTTCGTTCAGCGTGACGAACCGGTAGGCGGAGATATTGAGGATGGCCGGCACGGCCGCCATTCTATGGACGGCCGTGCGGTAAGCCTTACTTCGGCTGCTTGACGATGCGCAGATAGGGCTTCGGCGCCTTCCAGCCCTCGGGGAAGCGCTGCTTGGCTTCTTCCTCGGGCACCGACGCGAGAATGATCACGTCGTCGCCCTGCTTCCAGTTCACCGGCGTTGCCACCTTGTGCTTGGCGGTGAGCTGGATCGAGTCGAGCACGCGCAGCACCTCGTCGAAGTTGCGGCCGGTGCTCATCGGGTAGGTCAGCTGCAGCTTGATCTTCTTGTCGGGCCCGACGACGAACACTGAGCGCACGGTCGCGTTGTCGGCCGCGGTGCGCGGGCCGGTCGCGCTGGCGTTCGGGTGGATCATGTCGTAGAGCTTGGCCACCGCGAGGTCGGAATCGCCGATGACGGGATAGTTCGGCGCCTTGCCCTGCGTTTCCTCGATGTCCTTGGCCCACTTGGTGTGGTCGCTCACCGGGTCGACGGACAGGCCGATGATCTTCGTGTTGCGCTTGTCGAACTCCGGCTTGAGCTTGGCCATGTAGCCCAGCTCGGTGGTGCACACCGGCGTGAAGTCCTTCGGGTGCGAGAACAGGATGGCCCAGCCGTCGCCGATCCAGTCGTGGAACTTGATCTTTCCCTCGGTGGTGTCGGCCGTGAAGTCGGGCGCTTCGTCGCCTATGCGTAGTGCCATGGTGCCATCTCCTTGTGCTTCGGGGGAAGAGTATTGAACGGCGGCGCGACGGGAATTGCTACCCCTGAATCCGAGAAACCATATGCGCGTCGCAACCTAAAATCCGCCGATGCCGTTCGTCCACTTGCGCACCCACACCGAATTCTCTGTTGTCGACGGCACCTTGCGCATCGACGACGCCGCCGATGCGGCGCGGGGGGACCGCCAGGTGGCGCTGGCGATCGCCGACCTGAACAACCTCTTCGGCGCGGTCAAGTTCTACAAGGCCTGCCGCGGCGCGGGCGTCAAGCCCATCCTCGGTGTCGACGTGTGGATGGAGCCCGAAGGCACAGAAAAGCTGCCGAGCCGGCTGCTGCTGTTGGTGCAGAACGCCCAGGGTTACCTGAACGTCAGCGAGCTGCTGGCGCGTGCCTGGACGCGCAACGCACAGCGCGCGCAGGCCTGGGTCAAGTGGGAATGGCTGGAAGAGCTCTCCGGCGGGCTGATTGCGCTGTCGGGGGCCGATGCCGGCGCGCTCGGCGCGGCGCTGCTCGCCGGCGACACCCGCCGTGCGGCGGCAGTCGCACAGCGCCTGGCCGAGCTCTTTCCCGGGCGCTTCTACATCGAGCTGCAGCGCGCCGCGCAGCCGAGCAACGAGGCGCATGTGCGCGCCGCGGTGCCGCTCGCCGCCGAGCTGAAGCTGCCGGTGGTGGCCACCCACCCGGTGCAGTTCCTCACGCCCGACGACTTCGACGCGCACGAGGCGCGCGTGTGCATCGCCGAGGGCGAGACGCTGGCCAACCCGCGGCGCACCAAGCGTTTTACGCGCGAGCAGTACTTCAAGTCGCAGGCGCAGATGGAAGCGCTGTTCGCCGATCTGCCGTCGGCGGTGGCCAACACGCTGGAGATCGCCAAGCGCTGCAACCTGAGCCTCGTGCTCGGTAAGCCGCGGT
>VBDL01000246.1 GCA_005884255.1 Betaproteobacteria bacterium
GATCGGCCGACACCACGGGCCTGATGCTGGATCACCTGCTTGCGCAAGGCGCGCGCCGCATCGCGCTGCTGATCGGCAGCGAGCGGCGCAACTCCTATCTCGAGGCCGAAGAGGTCTACCGCGCGCTCGCGGCCAAACGGCGCATGCCGTGCCGCATCGCGCGCGCCGACGAAGCGGCGGGAGAAGACGGCGGCTGGCGCGCAACGATGGACCTGCTCGCGCAGGATCCGAAGATCGACGCACTGTGCGTGCCGGTGGACGCTTTCGCGGTCGGCGCCGTCCGCGCGCTGGCCGACAGCGGTCGGCGCGTGCCGCAGGACGTGGCGGTGATCACGCGCTACGACGGTCTGCGCGCCAGGACCTGCGAGCCGCCGCTGAGTGCCGTCAACCTGCACCTGGAGCAGACCGCGCAGCAGGCCGTGGAATTGCTGCTCGACCACCTGCGCGGCGAGACGCGGGATCGCGTCCGCAGCGGGCCGGCACCGACGCTGGTGGAGCGCGCTTCGACCGCGCGGTCGCGCCGTCAATCGGCATAGGCCCACCGGTCATAGACGCTGCCATCGGCCTCGAGCAGCAACCGGGAGGCTTGCGCGACCGCGTCCGGGTGGCTGACCAGCACGCCGCTCAAGCGAATGGGGACGCCCGCGCACTGGAAGTCGCGAGCGTCGCGCGGATGCCCGACTCCTTCACTGCAACGCCCGCGGGCAGCAGTGCGCCGCCGTTGGCCTTGGCCTGCAAGGCAGCCACGAGCTTCAGGGTGAGCTGTGCCGCTTCGCCGGCCAGGACGTCGTTGCCCGTGGTGTTCGCATCGGCGCTCACGGCCACCGCACTCAGCCCGCGCGCCGCGGCGAGCTGCACGTTGCTCACTGTGCCCGAGCTGTTGACGATGGTGCCAGTGTTCTGCCCCTCGTTGGGCCCGGAGAGCACGAGGTCGGGCGCCTTGCTCCAGCGCGCCGGCGCGAGCACGTCCAGACCATATAGCGCGGCCATCACCGGCGTGCCGTCGACGTAATGGAAGTCGGCCAGCCCGCTGACCGGGCCCACGGCGGGCGCACCGGCCGCGGCGGCGCCATTGCGGCAGGCCTTGCTGAGCGTGACGAGCGGCGTGAGGTAGTTGATCGACGCGCCCTTGCCGCTCTGGTTCTGGCAGGGAACCGAGACCACGACATCATGGCCCGCCCCCTTCAGCGCGCTGTACAGCGCCTTCACGTTCGCCGACAGGCCGTCGTCGTTGGTGAGCAGGATGTTCAGCGCCGAGGCGTTGCCGCACAGCGCGGCGAGCGCCGCGGCCATGGCGGCCGCGCGAAGGGGCGAGGGAGCGATGACGCGCATCACGTTGTCTCCTTGGGTTGTTCGTGTCTGCGCAGGTTGGGCGATCGTTGCGGCACCGGCATCGTCCGATCGGACGAAGCCGGGCGGTGCCCCCATGCGGAGACTCGGTGCCGGTGTCACATCGGGCAGGAGCACGCCAATGAACCGGGTCAAGGACAAGGTCGCCATCGTCACCGGCGCCGCCAGTGGAGTGGGCAAGGCCGATGCGCTGCTGCTTGCCGCAGAAGGCGCACGCGTCGTGCTGACCGACATCAACGAGGACGCAGGCCGCGAGCTGGCGCGCGAGATCGGTGACGCCGCGCTGTTCGTGCGGCACGACATCGCGGAAGAAGACGATTGGAAGCGCGTTATCGCCGCGACCGTGCAGCGCTTCGGCCGGCTCGACGCACTGGTCAACAACGCAGCCATCTGCCCTGTCGGCTCCATCGAGGACACGAGTCTCGAGCTGTGGCGCAAGGTGATGCGAACCAACGGCGACGGCTACTTCCTCGGCTGCAAGCACGGCGTCGAGGCGATGAAGCACAGCGGCGGCTCGATCGTGGTGATGTCCTCGGTGGCGGCACTCGGCGGCCTCGCGCCGATGTGCGCCTACAGCGGCTCCAAGGGCGCGGTCACGGCGCTCACGCGCAGCGTCGCCGTGCATTGCAAGCGCAGCGGCTACCGCATCCGCTGCAACTCGATCCATCCCGACGGCATCTGGACGCCGATGGCGCAAGCCATCGTCCCCGGTCTCGACCCGGCGACGCTGGGCATCGGCACGGACCCGATGGCGCGCATGTGCGACCCGGCAGACGTGGCGAACCTGGTGCTCTTCCTCGTCAGCGACGAGTCGCGCTTCGTCAACGGGGCGGAGCTGCGCATCGACAATGCGCAGCTGATCTCCGCCCTCTGACTCACTTGTCGTGCCTCGCTAGTCCCAACGGACGATGCCGCCGGGCGCGCCCGCGTCGAAGAATCGCCCCCACGAGAGAGCCCGTGGGGCCGAACAGGAGACAAGAGATGAAGCAGGCCCCGGCAAGCACGACGGGCACGATCTCCCGCCGGCCGATGTGGGCCGTGCGCGCGGTGGCATTGGCGTTCTCCGCGCTGGTGGCCGCTGCCGCCGGCTTCGCCTTCGCGCCACGGCCGGCGCCGGCCTTTGCCGCGACGCAAGCCCTGCCCACGCGCGTGGCGATCAACGCGCTGGCCACGGTCGGCACCCGCCTTGTCGCCGTCGGCGAGCAGGGGCTGGCCTTCTATTCCGATGATGGCGGCGCGCACTGGCGCGAGGCGCAACGCCAGGCATCGCATGGCGCGACGCTCAACGACGTTCACTTCTCCGCCGACGGGCGCATCGGCATCGCGGTCGGCCATGGCGGGTTGATCCTGAAGTCACTGGACGGCGGCGCAAGCTGGCGCGAAGCGGCAGCCGATGCGCAAAGCAGCGAGCCGCTGCTCGCGGTGCGCGCTGCCTCGGCGCAGCAGTGGCTGGCCGGCGGCAGCTTCGGCCGGCTGCTGCGCTCCGACGATGGCGGCGCGAGCTGGCAGCGCGTGGACATCGGCCGCGAGGATCGTCATCTCTATGGCGTTGCGGTCGGCTCCGGGGGGGTGTGGCTCGCGGTCGGCGAGCGCGGGCTGATGCTGCGCTCGGCGGATGGCGGGCGCAGTTTCGAGCCGCTGCCCGAGGTCTACGCCGGCTCGTTCTTCGGCGTGCAGGCGCTTGGCCCAGCCCGGTGGCTGGCCTACGGCATGCGCGGCACCGTGCTGCGCAGCGACGACGACGGGCGCCACTGGGCGCGCGCCGACACCGGCGCGGCCCCCTCCTTCTTCGGCGCGCTGCAGCGCCGCGACGGCGCGATCGTGCTCGTCGGCCAGGGCGGCGCGGTCTACGAATCCAGCGACGGTGGACGCCGCTTCGTGCCCAAGCGCGCCGGCGGCCGCCTGAGCCTGACCAGCGTGGCCGCCACGGCGAACGGTGCGCTGCTGTTTGCCGGCGAAGGCGGGCTGCTCGACGACGCGCAACGCCCCTGACACGACATGGAGCCCCCGATGTCCCAACGCCCTACCGTGGCCCGCGTTGCCGACGCGCTGATCGGCTGGCGCCGCGCGCTGCTGCTGCTCTTCGTCGCGCTGACGCTGGGTTTCGGCTTCAGCGCCACGCGCCTGCGGCTGGATCCGGCGTTCAACAAGATGATCCCGCTCGGCCACGAGTACATGCAGACCTTCCAGCAGTACGCGGCCACCTTCACCGGCGCCAACCGCATCGTGCTCGACGTGCGCTGGAAGGGCGAGGGCGACATCTACAACGCCGAGTTCATGACCGCGCTGCGCCGCGCCACCGACGAGGTGTTCTTCATCCCCGGCGTCGATCGCACCAAGGTGACCTCGATCTTCACGCCCAACGTGCGCTTCACCGAGATCACCGAGAAGGGCTTCTTCGGCGACGTCGTGGTGCCGGCCAAGTTCGCCGGCACGCCGGCCGACCTGGAGGTGGTGCGGCAGAACGTCGTGCGCGCCGGCGAGATCGGCAGCCTGGTCGCGCGCGACCTGAAGGGCGCACTGGTGCGTGCCGACCTGCAGGAGGTCGACCCGATGACCGGCCAGCGCGTGAGCTATGCCGAGATCGCGGCGCGCCTGGAGCAGGTGCGCAGCAAGCTCGGCAACGAGCGCATCGAGAT
>VBDL01000247.1 GCA_005884255.1 Betaproteobacteria bacterium
GCCAGCATGAACAGCAGCGCGCACGACGGAATGAAACCGACACGCGTGATCAGCGCGGCGTTGACCAGCAGGCCTGCCGAGACCCAGGCCATGCCGACCCAGTACGGCGCATGCTCCGGCGGCACCGGCATCTGGCGAAAACCGCCGCTGCCCGCCTGCACGAGCAGCAGCGCGCCGCACAGTGCGAAGGCCGCAGCAATCACCCACGGCAGGAAGGCCGGCCCAACGCCAGCGTAGCCGGCCTCGCCGTGAATCTGCGTCGCACCGCCGGCGAGCCCGACCGCGATCACCAATGCAGCGGCGCCGATCGCCCGTTGACCCTTGTTCTCCATCGCTGTCTCAGATCATGCCGAGCTTGCTCATCAGCGCGCGCAGCCGCGCGTGCTCTTCATCGACGAACTTGGTGAACTCGTCGCCGGTCAACACCGACTGCGTCCAGCGGTTGTTCTGCAGCGTCTCGGCCCAGCTCTTGGTGCGCGTGGCCTTCACCACCGCCTCGGTCAGCGCCTTGCGCTGCTCGGGCGTGATGCCCGGCGCGCCGTACACGCCACGCCAGTTGCCGATCTCGACGTCGATGCCCTGCTCCTTCAGCGTCGGCACCTCCACGCCCTTCTGTCGGGTGGGCGCGGTGTAGCCGATGGCGCGCATCTTGCCCGTGCGGATGAACTCCTCCAGCTCGGCATAGCCGCTGGTGCCCACGGTGATGTGGCCGCCGAGCACGGCAGCGGTCACCTCGCCGCCGCCCTTGAACGGCACGTAGTTGATCTTCGCCACGTCGGCGCCGGTGGCGCGCGCGATCATCGCCACGCTGATGTGGTCGATCGAGCCCTTGGAGCCGCCGCCCCACTTCACGCTGCCCGGCTCCTTCTTCATCTGCTCGACCACTTCCTTCATCGACTTGATCGGCGAGTTGGTGGGCACGACGAAGACGTTGTATTCGGCGAGCAGGCGCGCGATCGGCGTCGCGTTGCTCAGCGTGACTGGCGGGTTGTTCTGCACGATGGCGCCCACCATCACCGCGCCGGTGACGATCATCGCGTTCGGGTCACCCTTGCTGGCGTTGACGAACTGCGCCAGGCCGATGGTGCCGCCGGCGCCGCCCTTGTTCTCGTAGGTCACGGCGCTGGCCACGCCGGCTTCCTGCAGGGCCTTGCCCAGGCCGCGGCCGGTCTGGTCGAAGCCGCCGCCGGGGTTGGCGCCGATCATGATCTTGAAGTTGTCAGCCGCTTGGGCGGCCGGCATCGCCGCCAGCGCGACGAGAGGAATCAGCAAGGCCTTGAGAAGGGTTCGACGCATGGATGTCTCCTGGGGTGGATGGCGCTTAGGCGCGTGGCCGCAATCGTCGCGGGCAGCGCGGCGGCCTCGCCTGCGGGTGAACCCGCAGCCGAAGGCGCACGCTGTCAGATGGCTGTCCACGGTGGGGTCACAAGCTGTCAAACGGCTGTCGAGCTGCAGCGCGCTTCGCGGCACACTTGGCGCCATGAAGCTGCTGCTGGTCGAAGACGATCCCTCGCTGGCCCAGGCGCTGCGCCTCGCGCTGGAACGCCGCGGCTTCGAGGTCGATGGCTGCAGCGATGGCACCGAAGCGTTGCAGCGGCTGCGCCACCAGCGCCCCGACCTGGCGCTGCTCGACCTCACGATCCCCGGCCTCGACGGCCTGCAGGTGCTGCACAAGGCGCGCGCCGAAGGCCTGCCGGTGCCGATCATCGTGCTCACCGCGCGCGGCGCCGTCGGCGACCGCGTGCAGGGCCTGAATGCCGGGGCCGACGACTATTTGGCCAAGCCCTTCGATCTCGACGAGCTCGAGGCACGCATCCGCGCGCTGCTGCGCCGTGCGCACGGCGATGACAGCGGCGCACGCGTGGCCTGCGGCCCGCTGTCGATGGACCGCGAGTCCGGCGCCTTCTACCTCGGTGATCAAGTGCTCGAGTTGACGCCGCGCGAGCAGGCGCTGCTGAAGGCCTTGATCGCCAAGCCCGGCCATGCAGTGGCCAAGGAGAAGCTGTTCCGCGTGGTGTTCCCGATGGAGGACACGATCCAGTTCGAGGCCATCGAGGTGGTGGCCTACCGGCTGCGCAAGAAGCTCGCCGGCTCGGGGATATCGCTGATCACCTTGCGCGGACTCGGCTATCTGCTGCGCGCCGAAAGCGAATGAACCGCTCGCTGCGCCGCTATCTGCTCGCGGGGATCATCGCGCCGGTCATCGTCTTCGTCGTCGTCGACACGGTGAGCTTGTACCGCGCGGCGCTCGGCTCGATCAACACCGCCTACGACCGCTCGCTCCTCGCCTCGGCGCGCACCATCGGCGAGCTGCTCGAGCTGCAGGGCGCGCAGTTGCGCGTGGACGTGCCTTACACGGCGCTCGAGGTCTTCGATGCCGGCAACAAGGGCCGGCTGTATTACCGCATCAATGGCTTCGACGGCCAGTTCCTCTCCGGCTACGCCGACCTGCCCTCCTACGAGCGCAAGATGCCGGTGCGCAGCGCCTACGCGGCGCTGGTGGACTTCTACGACGCCGAGTTCCGCGGCCAGCCGGTGCGCATGGCCGCGCTGTACCAGCCGGTGGCCTCGCAGGACGTGCGCGGCATGGCGCTGGTGCAGGTGGCCGAGACGCTGGAGATCCGCGAGGCGCTGGCGCGGCAGATCCTGCTCGACACCTTGCGCCGCCAGGCGCTGCTGATTGCCGTCGTCGCGCTGATCACCTGGTGGGTCGTGACGCGCGCGCTGGTGCCGGTGAACACGCTGAGCGCGCGCCTGCACGAGCGCGCCGAGACCGACCTCTCGCCGGTGCGACTGCCACAACTGCCGCGCGAGCTGGCGCCGGTGGTCGCCGCGGTGAACGACTTGATGCAACGCTTGCAAGCGCTGATGGAGCACCAGCGCCGCTTCGTGCGCGACGCCTCGCACCAGCTGCGCACGCCGCTGGCGGTGCTGAAGACGCAGGTGCGCAACGCGCTCGATGCGCCGCCCGGCGAGCCCGTGCCGCGCACGGCGCTCGCCGACATGCAAGGCACGGTCGAGCGCGCGATCCGCCTGGCCAACCAGATGCTCGCGCTGGCCAAGGTCGAGCAGGTGCAGGCGCAAGGGCCGCTGCAGCCCCAGGCGTTGGACGAGGTCGTGCGCGAAGTTGCGCTGGACCTGTCGCCATTGATCGGCGACAAGGCGCTGGAGTTCGAGCTGCAGGCCGCGCCGGCACCGGTGATGGGCCACGACTGGATGCTGCGCGAGCTGGTGCGCAACCTGCTGCACAACGCGATCCGCGAGACGCCGCGCGGCGCACCGCTGCTCGTCGCGGTGGAGCCGACGGCCGGCGGCGCCAGGCTGCGCGTGCGCGACAGCGGCCCCGGCCTGGACGAGCAGCAGCGCGAACGCCTGTTCGAGCCCTTCCACACGGGCCATCCCACCGAGGGCAGCGGGCTGGGCCTGGCCATCTGCCGCCGCATCTGCGATGCGCTGGGTGCGCAACTGCAGTTGCACAACCGGCTCGACGCGCAGGGGCAAATGCTGGGCCTGGACGCCGAGGTGGACTTTCCGCCACCGCGCGCCGCCCCGGCACAATGGCGGGCATGAGCGGAGCTGTGGTCGCCGGCGCGGGCTTGCGCCTGGACAAATGGTTGTGGGCCGCGCGCTTTTTCAAGACGCGCGCGCTGGCGGTGGAGGCCATCGAGCGCGGCCGCGTGGCGGTCAACGGCCAGGGCGCCAAGCCGGCGCGCGAACTGCGCCCCGGCGACCGGGTCGAACTGCGTCAGGGAACACTGCAGCGCTGCATCGTCGTGCGCGCCTTGAGCGCCGTGCGCGGGCCGGCCCCGGTGGCCCAGCAGCTGTACGAGGAAACCGCCGAAAGCATCGCCGCGCGCGAGCGCGCCGCCGCCGAGCGCCATTTGCGCGCCGACCCTGCGCACGCCATCGAGCAGGGCCGGCCGACCAAGCGCGACCGGCGCCAGCTCGCCGACTGGCAGCGCTGGAGCGTCTCGATCGACGACCCGAGCTGAGAACTTCTCCCCAATTTCCCGCCCTTCCCCCTCTTGAATGCGCGGGCATCAGCCCCAGATGCCGGCGCGAGCCTTGCCAAGAATGACCATGAACGCTGATAAGCCGACCCCCGACCTGCCCGAAGCCCGCCCCGAGGTTTCGCCCGATTCCCCCGCGGCCGCGCCGGCCGCGACGCCGACGCTCGAGCAGCAGCTGGCCGAAGCCCAGGCCAAGCTGGCCGAGATGTCCGACGCCTACCTGCGCGCCAAGGCCGAGACCGAGAACGTGCGCCGCCGCGCCGATGAGGAAACGGCCAAGGCGCGCAAATTCGCCGTCGAAGGCTTCGCCGAGAGCCTGCTGCCGGTGAAGGACAGCCTCGAAGCCGCCATCGCGGTAGAGGTTTCCTCGCCGCAACAAATGCTCGAAGGTGTGCACGCGACCTTGCGCCAGCTGGCGGCCGCGCTGGAGCGCAACCGCGTGCTGGAAATCAGCCCGGCTGCGGGCACGAAATTCGACCCGCACCAGCACCAGGCGATCAGCATGGTGCCGTCCGAGCAGGACGCCAACACGGTGGTCGCCGTGCTGCAAAAGGGGTACTCGATCGCCGAGCGTGTGCTGCGCCCGGCGCTGGTCACGGTGTCAGCGCCGAAGTGACGCGGTCTTGAAAGACGGCGACTTATCCACAACTCGAATTCAACGGAATACAGGATTTCAGGAGCATTGACATGGCCAAGATCATCGGCATCGACCTCGGCACCACGAACTCGTGCGTGGCCGTCATGGAAGGCAACACGACGCGCGTGATCGAGAACAGCGAAGGTGCGCGCACCACGCCGTCGATCGTCGCGTACCAGGAGGACGGTGAGATCCTCGTCGGCGCCTCCGCCAAGCGCCAGGCCGTCACCAACCCGAGGCACACCTTCGGACATCGACCTGATGCCCTACAAGATCGTCGCCGCCGACAACGGCGACGCCTGGGTCGAGGAGCGCGGCAAGAAGCTGGCGCCGCCGCAGGTCAGCGCCGAAGTGCTGCGCAAGATGAAGAAGACCGCCGAGGACTACCTCGGTGAAGAAGTCACGGAAGCCGTCATCACGGTGCCGGCCTACTTCAACGACAGCCAGCGCCAGGCCACCAAGGACGCCGGCCGCATCGCCGGCCTCGAGGTCAAGCGCATCATCAACGAGCCCACGGCCGCGGCACTGGCCTTCGGCCTGGACAAGCACGGCAAGGGCGACCGCAAGATCGCCGTGTTCGACCTCGGCGGCGGCACCTTCGACATCTCGATCATCGAGATCGCGGATGTCGAGGGCGAGAAGCAGTTCGAAGTGCTGTCGACCAACGGCGATACCTTCTTGGGCGGCGAGGACTTCGACCAACGCATCATCGACTACATCGTCACCGAGTTCAAAAAGGATCAAGGCGTCGACCTGACGAAGGACGTGCTCGCGCTGCAGCGCCTGAAGGNNNNGGCCGACGCCACCGGCCCGAAGCACCTGAACATCAAGCTCACACGCGCCAAGCTCGAAGCGCTTGTCGAGGAGCTGATCGCACGCACGATCGAGCCCTGCCGTATCGCGATCAAGGATGCGGGCGTGAAGGTCAGCGAGATCGACGACGTGATCCTCGTGGGCGGCCAGACGCGCATGCCCAAGGTGCAGGACAAGGTCAAGGAGTTCTTCGGCAAGGAGCCGCGCAAGGACGTCAACCCTGACGAAGCGGTGGCCGTGGGTGCGGCCATTCAGGGCCAGGTGCTGGGCGGCGAACGCAAGGACGTGCTCCTGCTGGACGTTACCCCGCTGTCTCTTGGCATCGAAACGCTGGGCGGCGTGATGACGAAGATGATCAAGAAGAACACGACCATCCCGACCAAGTTCGCGCAGACCTTCTCCACCGCCGACGACAACCAGCCGGCGGTGACGATCAAGGTCTACCAGGGTGAGCGCGAGATGGCCTCGGGCAACAAGAGCCTGGGCGAGTTCAACCTCGAGGGCATTCCGCCGGCGCCGCGCGGCATGCCGCAGATCGAGGTGGCCTTCGACATCGACGCCAACGCAAGGCGAACTCGGGCCTGTCGGAGGCCGAGATCGAGAAGATGGTGAAGGACGCCGAGCTCAACGCCGCCGAGGACCACAAGAAATTCGAGCTGGTGCAGGCGCGCAACCAGGCCGACGCCATGCTGCACTCGGTGAAGAAGAGCCTCGGCGAGCACGGCGACAAGCTCGAGGCCGGCGAGAAGGAAAAGATCGAGGCCGCACTGAAGGACGTCGAGGAAGCCATCAAGGGCGACGACAAGGCCGACATCGAAGCCAAGACCGAGACGCTGATGACGGCCAGCCAGAAACTGGGCGAGAAGATGTATGCCGACGCACAGGCCGCCGCCGGCGCGGCGCAGGCCGCCAGCGGCGCGCAGGAAGCGCCGCATGCGGAAGCGGCGCACAAGCCGGCCGACGACAATGTGGTCGACGCCGAGTTCAAGGAAGTCAAGGACAAGAAGTAAGCCACCCCGCCCACTGAAGTGAGCCACCCCCGTGGGCAGTG
>VBDL01000240.1 GCA_005884255.1 Betaproteobacteria bacterium
GGGAACATCGGAATGAGCGGCCTCTACCAGGGCGCCGAGAAGCCCCTCCAATCTCGATTCCTCCACGAAGACTTCGATCTTCGTGTGATCGCTGAGCCAGTCGCTGGTGAAGAAGTTCTTGTATTCGCCGAAGCCCTTGACCCGGGTCAGCGTCATGCCGCCAACGCCCATCCTCTTGAGTTCCTGTTCCAGCGGCTCGACGGTCTCGGGCGGAACGATCGCGACGACGTACTTGAATGTCATGGCGGCCTCGTTGCTTTGCGCGGCCTGAACGGCCGACGAAAACGGTGGGAGGAGTTCACGCATGTGCCGCGGCGACCCGTCGGGTCGTCGGCACAGCGGTCGACCACAAGTCAATCGCGCAAGCAGCAGTGCAGGATGGCGTGCGGCGGGTCGGCCGCAGCGTGGGGATGTATCGACGCCGCAAGAGGCCCTGCGAGCGTTGTCGCTTCGCCGAATGGCGGCAGCGTGTAGAGCGTCGTCAGCAGCGACACGGCGACGCTGGGCTGAGCAATCGTGTCTACGCTCTGCTGGCCGTACTGGCAGTGCGCCACGCAAAGGTTCGGCAGCGTGGAATCCATGCCGTCGCCCTTTGTCGCCGCAGGAGCCACGCTATCGCTGGCCATCGCCACAACAGTCGCGGCGGGCGGCTCGACCATCCCCACCCCTGGCTTGCCGGAGCACGCGAAGGCAGTGATCGCCAGCTGAGTGGACACGAGGATGCCAATCAGCAGGCGACAGATCGAGCGCCTATGGGCCAGAGTCGTCATCACGGATACTTTGTACGTCCGCAGGACAGACGGTTCCCATCGTACCCGCCCACATGTCGCTCGCACAACTGCTCGCTGACTACGGCTACCTGGCCGTATTCATAGGCAGCCTGCTCGAGGGCGAGACGATCCTGGTACTGGCCGGCTTCGCTGCACATCAGGGCTATCTCTCGCTCACCCTCACCCTCACGACCGCGTTTGTCGGCGGCACGCTGGGGGACCAGATCTTCTTCTGGCTCGGCCGCGCATGGGGTCAATCCCTGCTGGACCGCCTCCCGCGTTCCGAGCATCGCGTTCGGCGTGTCGCGGAATTGCTCGAGCGCCACCACGCGCCGGTGATCATCGGCATCCGCTTCATGTACGGGCTGCGCATCCTCGGCCCGATCGTGATCGGGGCCTGCGAAGTTCCGCTCTGGCGTTTTGCCGTCCTCAACATGGTCGGGGCTGCGATATGGGCGCCCCTGGTCGGAGGCCTGGGCTACCTGTTCGGCGACGCCCTGGGGCTTTTGAAGGTGGATGTGAAGCAAGTCGAGGGCCTGGTGCTTGCGCTGATCATCGCGGTCGCCGTCACGTTCTCGCTCGTTCGCCGGTGGCGGTCTCGCTGACCCAGGAACTCGACCTTCTTGCCGACGAGACAAGCATTGACCTTGCCCCCGGGGCAAGGTTTAGCGTCCGATCAGTGGCGGCGATGCTGCGTTCGGGGCGCCATGGTGAAGCACGATGTCGATACTTGCCGGGTCTTGGAGCACGGGCTGTTGCGTCTGTACAAGCAGGCCGTGGCTCAACGGCGCTGGGAGGTTGCCGAGCATCTGCTGCACGCGCTGGAGGAACTGGCAAGGTCCGAGCCGGCCTGTCAGTTGACGGTCGATCAGGCGTACCTTCGCATCCCACATCGCCAGGCCTAGCGCGCATCACTTCATGTTCACGCGCTCCTCCCTCTCCTTGGCCCACTGCTCGTGCACGGCCGCCGGCTTGCCGATCGTGCCGGCGGTCTTGCCGCCCAGCTTCGCGCAGCTGCCGCGCGCGACGTACTTCCATTCCACCGGATCGTTGTCCTTCTTCGCTTGTGCGGCGCAGGCATGCGCGGCGGTCGCGCAGTCGTTGGCGCCGGCCTTCGCGATGCCGAAGCAGTGCTCCAGCGGGCCGTTGTCGGCGGCCCGGGCGGTCGAGAGTGCGCCCATCGCGAGCACCGAGGCCAGCGCGGACGAAACGAGAAGACGTTGGTTCATGAGGGTTCTCCTGGTCGGTTGAGCGTCGTCGTGGCACTTGCCCTGGCGACGACGGTTGGTCGGGCGGCCCGGTGCTGCCTTACAGCACCAGGCCGCCCGGGCTTCACTTCGCGGCGTTCTTGCACGCCTTGAGCTTCGCTTCGTAGCGTTCCATGCGAAGCCGGTTCTGCTGCGGCGTGGTCAGAGCGCGCAGACCGTGGTCGAGCGGCAGCACCAATGCCTCGGTCGGGCACGTGCCTGCCGCCGTCGGCCCGGCCGCTTCGTACGCGTCGCCATGTCGCTCGACCTGCATCGCCTGCTTGGCTTTGCGCGCGCGCTCGATGGCCGGGAAGTCGGGGCCGGCAAAGGCCGGCAAGGTGGCGCCCAGCGTCAGGGCGCCGATAAGGGTGACGAGTTGCTTCTTCATGAGTGATTTCCTTGAATTGATCGATACGAACGGAGTGAGAGCCGCCAGGGCTCGCCCGCATCGATCAATTCAGCCAACGGCAGTACGCGAGCCGCAGAGGCAATCGCGCATGCCCGCCTCCGGTGTCGAAGCGCCATGCCGCGTCCACGGGCGAAGCAAGGAACCGCGACGGTGGCTCATCGGGCGGCGGGCACTCCGCGCCGAGGCTCTGTGCCGACGGCACCGGAGCCAGGCAGGACCGCACGCAGGGCATGCGATCCGTCGCCATGGGCATCGATGGCTGCGCGAACGCCGTTGCCGATGACTCGAGCGGCCGCGCCTGCTGCGTCGTGCGGGCCGATGCGCCTGGGGCGGCGTTCGGCAACGCCAGGCACAACAAGGCCACGGCGCTGCCAAGCGCATGCCAGACGCCGCGCCGATCAGGCAGCCGCACGGCGCCTCCTCCAGAAGGTCCAGCGCGAAGGCCTGTTCTCGCGCGGCCGCCGCATCAGCAGGTAGGCCGCGGGGATCACGAACATCGACAGCAGCGGCGCGGTGATCATGCCGCCGACCATCGGCGCGGCGATGCGCTGCATCACCTCGGAGCCGGTGCCCGTGCCCCACATGATGGGGAACAGGCCGGCGAGGATCACGGCCACCGTCATCGCCTTCGGGCGCACGCGCAGCACCGCGCCTTCGCGGATGGCCTCGAGCAGGTCGGCCTCGCTGCTACGGCCCTGGTCGAGCCGCTCGCCCCACGCGTTCTTCAGGTACAGCAGCATGATCACGCCGAACTCGGCCGCCACGCCGGCCAGCGCGATGAAGCCCACCGCGCCGGCCACCGAGAGGTTGTAGCTCAGGCCCCAGAGCAGCCAGATGCCGCCGATCAGCGCGAACGGCAGCGCGGCCATGATCAGCAGCGCCTCGTCGAAGCCCCCGAAGGTCAGGTACAGCAGCACGAAGATGATCAGCAGCGTGAAAGGCACGACGACCTTCAGCTTCGCGGTGGCGCGCTCGAGGAACTCGAACTGCCCTGACCACGAGATCGAGTAGCCCGGCGGCAAGGCCACCTTCTGCGCGACCACCCGCTGCATGTCCTGCACCGCCCCGCGCAGATCGCGGCCGCGGATGTCGACGTAGACCCAGCCGGACAGCCGCGCATTCTCGCTGCGCAGCATCGGCGGTCCGTCGGTGATGCGGATGTCGGCCACGTCCGACAGCACCAGCCGCTGGCCGCGCTCGGTGACGATGGGCAGCAAGCGCAGCTTCTCCAGCGAGTCGCGAATCTCTCGCGGGTAGCGCACGTTGATCGGAAAGCGCTGCAGGCCTTCGACGGTCTCGCCGACGTTCTCGCCGCCCACCGCCGACGAGATCACCGACTGCACGTCGGCGATGTTCATGCCGAAGCGCGCCGCATCGGCGCGGCGGATGTTGACGTCGACATAGCGCCCGCCGGTCAGCCGCTCGGCGAGCGCGCTGGTGACGCCCGGCACGTCCTTCAGCGCGCGTTCCACTTCACCGGTGAGCCGGTCGATCATCTGCAGATCGCTTCCCGCTACCTTCACACCGACCGGGCTCTTGATGCCGGTGGCCAACATGTCGATGCGGTTGCGGATCGGCGGCACCCAGATGTTCGCCAGGCCCGGCACTTTGACGATGCGGTCCAGCTCTTCGACGAGCTTGTCGGTGGTCATGCCGGGCCGCCATTGATCGTGCGGCTTGAACTGGATCGTCGTCTCGAACATCTCCAGCGGCGCCGGGTCGGTGGCCGTCTCGGCGCGGCCCGCCTTGCCGTAGACGCTGGCCACCTCGGGGACCGCCTTGATCAGGCGATCGGTCTGCTGCAGCAACTCCGCAGCCTTGCCCGCCGACAGCCCCGGCAGCGCCGACGGCATGTACAGCAGGTCGCCTTCATCGAGCCGCGGCATGAACTCGCCGCCGATGCGCGTCAGCGGCCACACGCTCACGACGAGCAGCACGCCAGCGATCGCGATCGTCAGCTTCGGCGCGCGCAGCACCGCGTCGAGCAGCGGCCGGTAGATGGCGATGAGGAAGCGGTTCAGCGGATTGGTCTTCTCATCCGGGATGCGGCCGCGGATGAGATAGCCCATCAGCACCGGGATCAGCGTCACCGACAAGCCGGCGGCCGCCGCCACCTGCGCCTCGAGCGTGAACACTGGGATGAAGCTCAGCGTGATGATCAGCAGCGAGAAGAACAGCGCCGGCCCCACCTCCGCGGCCGATTCGCCGATCACGCGCCAGCGCGCCGCGCCGTCGAGCTCCTGCCCGGGATGCTCGTGGCCCCACTGCTCCAGGTGCTTGTGCGCGTTCTCGATCATCACCACCGCCGCATCGACCATCGCGCCGATGGCGATCGCGATGCCGCCGAGCGACATGATGTTCGCGTTGACGCCCTGGTAGCGCATCACGATGAAGGACGCGAGGATGCCCAGCGGCAGCGAGACGATGGCGACAAAGGCCGAACGCAGGTGGAAGAGGAAGATGAAGCACACCAGCGCGACGACGATGAACTCCTCGGCGAGCTTGTGCGTGAGGTTGCCCACCGCGCGCTCGATCAGGCTGGAGCGGTCGTAGGTCGGCACGATCTCCACGCCGCGCGGCAGGCTGGCGCGCAGTGTGTCGAGCTTGTCCTTGACGGCGGCGATGGTCTCCAGCGCGTTCTTGCCCGAGCGCATCACGATCACGCCGCCCACGGCCTCGCCGGCGCCGTCGAGCTCGCCGATGCCGCGGCGCATCTCGGGGCCGAGCTGGATGCGCGCCACGTCGCCCAACTTGACCGACACGCCGGCGGCAGTGGTCATCAACGGGATCTGGCGGAAGTCGTCGAGCGATTGCAGGTAGCCCGACGCGCGCACCATGTATTCGGCCTCGCCGAGCTCGAGCACCGAGCCGCCGCTCTCCTGATTCGCCTTCTGGATTGCTTCGACGATCTTGCCGTGCGGGATGGCGTAGGCCGCGAGCTTGTCGGGGTCGAGCTGCACCTGGTACTGCCGCACCATGCCGCCGATCGTCGCGACCTCGGCCACGTTCGGCACGGTCTTCAGCTCGTACTTGAGAAACCAGTCCTGCAGCGCGCGCAACTGCGACGCGTCGTGCGTGTTGCCGCGGTCGATCAGCGAATACTGGTAGATCCAGCCGACGCCCGTCGCATCCGGCCCGATCGACGCCTTGGCACCGGCGGGCAATCGCGACTGCACCTGGTTCAGATACTCGAGCACGCGCGAACGCGCCCAATACAAGTCGGTGCCATCCTCGAACAACACATAGACGAAGGAGTCGCCGAAGAACGAGTAGCCACGCACCGTCTTCGCACCGGGCACCGACAGCATCGTCGTCGTCAGCGGATAGGTGATCTGGTTCTCGACGATGCGTGGCGCCTGGCCGGGGTAGGTCGTGCGGATGATCACCTGCACGTCGGAGAGGTCCGGCAGCGCGTCCAGCGGTGTCTTCATCACCGAGTACACGCCCCAGGCGCTGACCATCAGCGTGGCCAGCAGTACGAGGAAGCGGTTGCTGATGGACCAGCGA
>VBDL01000241.1:0-4999 GCA_005884255.1 Betaproteobacteria bacterium
GGTCGATTGGGGCCTCGATTACTGAGGCCGAAGCTCATGCGCTTCGACGTCCTCACGCTGTTCCCCGAGCTGTTCGCGCCGCATTTCGAGCACGGCGTGACGCGGCGCGCCTTCGCGCCAAAGCAGGTCGACGTGCGGCTGTGGCCGCTGCGCGACTTCGGCGAAGGCACCTACCGTCGCATCGACGACCGCCCGTTCGGCGGCGGGCCCGGCATGGTGATGCTGGCCGAGCCGCTGGAGCGCGCGCTGGCTGCGGTGCGTGCCGATCGCAGGGCGGCGGCGCCGCTGGTTCTTTTCACGCCGACCGGACGGCGCCTCGACCAGGCGGTGGTGCGCGAGTTCGCCGCAGGGCCTGGAGCGCTGCTGCTATGCGGCCGCTACGAAGGCATCGACCAGCGCTTTATCGAGCGTCACGTGGACATCGAGCTCAGCCTGGGCGACTTCGTGCTGTCGGGCGGCGAGCTCCCCGCGCTGGCGCTGCTCGATGCGGTGGCGCGGTTGCAGACGGGTGTGCTCAACGATGCGCAGTCGCACGAGCAGGACAGTTTTTCGCAGGCCGACGGGCTGCTCGACTGCCCGCACTACAGCCGCCCCGAGGTCCTGCAGACGCCTGATGGCTCGCTGGCCGTTCCGCCGGTGCTGCTGTCGGGTCACCACGCCGAGATCGCGCGCTGGCGGCGCGAGCGCTCGCTGGAGCTGACGGCCAGACGGCGGCCGGACCTCATCGAGGTAGCCCGAGCCGCCGGCCACCTGAGCAAGGACGACGAGAAGTTCCTCGCATCCCTTCGGCTATAATGATCGGCTTTTCGATCCTCTACCGGGCTAAATCTAACAAGCAACAGGGGCCCTTCCCTGTCGCGCTGAGCGCCGGCATGATCACAGGAGAACCTCCGTGGATCTGATCCAAACCCTCGAGCAGGAAGAAATTGCTCGCCTCAAGACCATCCCGGCCTTCGCGCCCGGCGACACGGTCATCGTCAACGTCAACGTCGTCGAAGGCACCCGCAAGCGCGTGCAGGCCTACGAAGGCGTGGTGATCGCCAAGCGCAATCGCGGGCTGAACTCCAGCTTCATCGTGCGCAAGATCTCCAGCGGCGAAGGCGTGGAGCGCACCTTCCAGCTCTACAGCCCGCTGATCTCCAGCATCGAGGTCAAGCGCCGCGGCGATGTGCGCCGCGCCAAGCTGTACTTCCTGCGCGAGCGCTCGGGCAAGTCGGCGCGCATCAAGGAGAAGTTGGCCTGAGCCAACTTTCGCCGAACGAAGCTGGCATAAGCCACGCGCTTGTCAGCCGCAAAGCCGCCTTCGGGCGGCTTTTGCTTTTCCGGCCTTAAGCTGTCGCCAATGTCCCGTGCCCGCATCCTCGATCCTCACGCCGTGCCCGTGATCGGCACCGACGCACACCTCCCCGCTGTCGACGCCGGGCGTCTGACGCCGGCCGCGCTGCGCCAGCGCTTCGCGTCGCCCCCTGCCTGGCAGCCGGAGATGGCCGGCGACGGCCGCACGCTGAGCGGCCGCGAGCCCGCGCATGCCTCGGTGCTGGTGCCGCTGGTCGACCGCGGCGATCACGTGCACGTGCTGCTGACGCAACGCACCGATCATCTGCGCGACCACGCGGGGCAGATCAGCTTCCCCGGCGGACGCGCGGAGACGCACGACGAGGACGCCACCGCCACTGCGCTGCGCGAGGCCGAAGAAGAAGTCGGCCTTCGGCCACGCCATGTCGAGGTGATCGGCCAGCTGCCGACCTATACCACCGTCACCGCCTTCGTCGTCACGCCGGTGGTCGCGCTGATCAAGCCGCCGTTCACGCTGACGCTGGACAGCTTCGAAGTGGCCGAGGCCTTCGAAGTGCCGCTGCAGTTCCTGATGACGCCGGCACACCACCAGCGCCACCAGTTCGAGCTCGACAACGTGAAGCGCGAGTTCTATTCGATGCCGTGGGAGGCCGCCGGCCCGGATGGCGAGATGCGCCGCTACTTCATCTGGGGCGCGACGGCGGCGATGCTGCGCAATCTCTATCGCTTTCTTTCGGCCTAGGGTAGGCGCGGCTATCATCGCCGGCCATGAGTGCAGCGCCGGGCCGCCCCAAGCAAGCGATCCCCCCCGGGGGGCGGGCGCGGTATCCCGCGCCCTGGGGGCACACATGAGCTTTTTCGCCGTCCTGCTGGCCCTGGTCATCGAGCAGCTCAAGCCGCTGCCGCGCAGCAACCCGGTGCATGACTCGCTGATCCAGTGGGTGCGCTGGAGCGGCCGCAACTTCGATGCCGGCCGCGAGCGGCATGCGTGGGTGGTGTGGGGCGTCACGGTGGTGGCGCCATCGCTGGCGGCATGGGGCGTGTACCTCGCCATTGCGCGCTACAGCCTGCTGGGCGCGCTGGCGTGGAACATCGCGGTGCTCTATGTGACGCTCGGCTTTCGCCAGTTCAGCCACTACTTCACCGACATCCGTGACGCGCTGGAGCGCGGTGACGAAGCCGAGGCGCGCCGCCTGCTCACCGAATGGCGCCACCTGGATGCCACTCGCTGCTGGCCGCACACCGCCACGTGTTTGGCGTGTTCTTCTGGTTCGTCGTGATGTCGACGCTGGGCTTCGGCCCGGCCGGCGCGGTGCTCTACCGCATGGCCGAGTTCGCCAGCCGCTACTGGGCCTACAAGAGCCGCGCCGTGGGCGCGCCGACCAACGACCGGCTGATGTTGCTGTCGCAGCGCCTGTTCGGCCTCATCGACCACTTGCCGGCGCGGCTCACCGCCTTCGGCTTCGCGGTGGTCGGCAATTTCGAGGAAGCAGTGACCGGTTGGCGGCGTGACGCCGCGCTGTGGAAGCACGCCAACGAGGGGATCATCCTCGCGGCCGCTGCCGGCGCGGTGGGCGTGCAGCTCGGCGGCAGTGCCGCGCCCGGCGTTACGCCGGACCGCTCGAAGACCTTCGACAGCGGCTCACCGGCGGACGACGCCGCCGCGGCCGAAGGCTCGACGCCCGGGGCTCCGCCGCAGACCGGCCACCTGAACACCATCGTTGGCTTGGTGTGGCGATCGGTGGTGCTGTGGATGCTGCTGTTGGCGCTCCTCACCCTCGCGAACGTGATGCCGTAGGGTGGACTTCAGCCCACCATCCCTACCACTTCGTCCGGGAGAGCTCCTCGAAGATCTCCGCATAGATGCGGTGCCGCGACGCGCTGATCGCGCCGCGCGCCACCGCGTCGAGCACGCCGCATCCCGGCTCGTGCAAGTGCGTGCAGTTGTAGAAGCGGCACTGCGTGGCCGCATCGCGGAAGTCGGGCATCAGGCCGGCAAGCTGCTGCGCGTCGATCTGCCGCAGGCCGAACTCCTGGAAGCCGGGGGAATCGATCAGCGCGCCTTGGCCCTGGCCATTGAGCCAGTACCACTGCGTGGTCGTCGTCGTGTGACGGCCTGAGTTCAGCGCCTGCGAGATATCGCCCACCTGCGCCTGGGCGTTGGGAATCATCAGGTTGGTCAGCGTGCTCTTGCCGGTGCCGCTGGGTCCGAGCACCAGCGTGGTTCGCCCGGCGAGCACGGCTTCGAGCGCTGCCTGCGAGGCTTGCGGCTGCGGCTTCATCGCCAGCTCCACCACCTCGACGCCCATGGCACGATAGGGCCGCAGGCGCTCGCGTGCCGCGCCGATCTCCGGCAGGTCGGTCTTGTTCAGCACCACGCGTGCCGGAATGCCGGCGGCTTCTGCGGCGATCAGCGCGCGCGCCAACTGCGACTCGCTGAACACCGGCTTGCTGGCCACCAGCACGAGGATCTGATCGAGATTGGCGGCGAAGGACTTCGTGCGCCACTCGTCCTGGCGAAACAGCAGGTTGCGCCGCGCCTCGATGTGCTCGATCACGCCCTCGTCCCCAGCGACCTGCCAGCGCACACGGTCGCCGACCACCGCATCGCTCTTCTTGCCGCGCGGGTGGCAGATCAATCGCCGGCCTTCCGGCGTCTCGACGATGAAGTGGCGCCCGTGGCCGGCCACCACCAAGCCGAGGTCGAGGTCGTGGTACTCCGTCAAACGAGCAGTGCGTCGGCCTTGGCCGCGCAGATGAAGTCGTTGATCGAGATGCCGCCCACCGAGTGCGTGTTGAAGCGCACCGTGCAGCGGTTGTAGCTCACCGCGAGATCGGGATGGTGGTCTTCGCGATTGGCGATCCACGCCAGCGCGTTCACGAAGCCCATCGTCTGGTGGTAGTCGGTGAAGCTGTAGGTCTTCTCGATGGCGCCGTCGTGCAGGCGCCAGCCGGGCACTTGCGCCAGCCGCGCGGTGATCTCGTCCGTCGGCATCGGCGGGTGGCCCTCGAGGGGCTGACAATGGCGGGCGAGCAGGTCGTCGTTGGTCATGGCAAGCCTCACGCGGAGTGCGGTTTCATCGCCGCCAGCCGCTCCGACGGCGGTGGATGCGAATAGTAGAAGCGCACGTACAACGGGTCGGGCGTCAGGGTCGATGCATTGTCTTCGTGCAGCTTCAGCAGTGCATTGGCCAGATCGCTGCCGCTGGCTTGCGCGCAGGCGTAGGCGTCGGCCTCGAACTCATGCTTGCGCGACAGCTGCGCCATCAGCGGCAGCACGAAGTAGCCGAACGGGGGCACCGCGAGCATGAACAGCAGCAGCGCCAGCGCGTCGTTGGGCGCGCCGAGGTTGGGCTGCACGCCCAGTGCGGTATAGAACCAGCTCTGGCCCGCGAGCCAGCCGAGCAGCGCCAGGCCGGCCAGGCTCAAGCCGAACATCGCGACCATGCGCTTGGTCACGTGGTGATGCTTGAAGTGGCCGAGCTCGTGCGCCAGCACGGCTTCCACTTCGCCGGGGGACAGCTGCTTGAGCAAGGTGTCGAAGAAAACCACGCGCTTGGCGGCGCCCAGCCCCGTGAAGTAGGCGTTGGCATGCGCCGAGCGCCGGCTGCCGTCCATCACGAACAAGCCCTTGGCCGAGAAGCCGCAGCGCTGCATCAGTGCCTGCACGCGCGCCTTCAGCGATTCGTCGGGCAGCGGCTCG
>VBDL01000241.1:5029-13228 GCA_005884255.1 Betaproteobacteria bacterium
AGCCCATGATCCACAGGATCAGCGCGGCCAGCGGCAGGCCGATGGCGGCACCCAGCACCAGGCCTTTGACCATGTCGATCACATAAAGCCGGGGCGTGATGCGGTTGAAGCCGAAGCGCTGCTCGATGCGGAAGGTCGAATACAGCTCGAAAGGCAGATCCAGCACGCCGCCGATCAGCGCGAAGGCGGCCAGCAGGGCCAGTTGATAGGCCATGTTGCCGAAGCGCGGCTGGACCGCATCGCGAAGCGCGGCGTTGAGAACGTCCAGCCCGCCGAGCAGCGTCCACGCCAGCAGCACGACGGCCGCGAAGGCGGTGCTCAAGGTCCCAAAGCGGCCCTTGGCCAGGGTGTAGTCGGCGGCCTTCTGATGGGCCTGCAGCGAGATCGTGCCGGCGAAGGCCGCGGGCACCGTGCCGCGATGTGCGGCGACATGGCGCATCTGCCGGTGGCTCAGCCACAGCTTGACGGCGAGCGACGCCAGCAGCGCGGCGGCGAATAACAGGGTCAACAGCGAATGCATATCTGACAAGTGTAGGGCTGCGACAATGCCCCGCTGAGAAAGGATGCCCCATGAGCGAGACTGCCCTGCCGCTGAGCGAACAGAACCTGATCTGGATCGACCTGGAGATGACGGGGCTGTACCCCGACCGCGACCGCATCATCGAGATCGCCGTGGTGGTGACCGACGCGCAGGTCACGAGGCGCGTCGAAGGGCCGGTGTTCGCGGTGCACCAGAGCGATGCCGCGCTCGACGCGATGGACGCGTGGAACAAGGGCACGCACGGCAAGAGCGGCCTCATCGATCGCGTGAAGGCGTCGAGCATCGACGAGGCGGCGGCCGAAGTGCAGGTCATCACCTGGCTGAAGCAGTACGTGCAGGCGGGCAAGAGCCCGATGTGCGGCAACTCGATCTGCCAGGACCGCCGCTTCCTCGCCAACTACATGCCGGCGCTCGAAGCCTTCTTCCACTACCGCAACCTCGACGTCAGCACCTTGAAGGAACTGGCGCGGCGCTGGAAGCCGGGCATTCTCGACGGCTTCAAGAAGCAGCAGTCGCACACGGCGCTCGCCGACATCCACGAGTCGATCGACGAGCTCGTGTACTACCGCGAGCACCTCTTGGCTGCTTAGGGGCGAGATCGAGAACGCCAGGCGTTGATCAACCAGCGCGCGTCGTCGTCGGGGCGCACCGGCAGCTTGCGGTACTCCGAGCAATCGCTCTTGCGCGTGAGCAGCCGGTGGTTGATCAGCTCGCGGCGCAAGGTCACGTGGTCGCCGTAGGTGTGCCAGGCCTTGAGAATCTCGTTCACCTCGCGCTCGCTGTAGACGCGCTTGGCGTCGAACAGCGTCCACAGCACCCACATCGCCAGCCGCTGCACCGAGAACTTGTGCGGCCAGCGGGCCAGCCGGCCACGCGCGTCGAACTGCGTCAGCGCCTTGCGCGCTGCGGCACTGAGGCTCGGCGCAGGCACGACCTCGTCGGCTGACGGCGCGGGCGGCGGCAGACGGCTCGCCGCCACGCGCAGGCTTTGCACGTTGCGGTAACCCGAGGCGCGCGCCAGCAGGTTCAGGAGCTCGACGTGGCCGGGCGGTTCCGGTTTGATCGAATGCCGCTCCTTGAGCGAGCGGCCGAGCGTGCGCGCAAACTGCGAGAGGTCGGGCACGGTGAAAGGGAGGGCTTCCCGGGTCATGATGGTCTCCATCAGAGCGTGAGCTGCGACCCGTGGGGACGGGCACCGGGGGTTGCCGTCTTCCGGCTCGAGCGCACGCATGGAACGTGACCGAAGCCTGGATTGCATGGCAGGTTTAGCTCGCGGCTTTGGGGCCGCGCGGCAACGCCTGGGTGAACTGCCGACCAGAGTCGAGTGTAGCGCGGCGCTATTGCGGCGCGCCGGGCTTCGCCGTCGCCAAGTCCTTCATCAGCGCACGCGCCATCCACGCCAGGCCGACGACGGCCAAGGCGAGCAGCCCCCACAGCAGCCAGCGGCGACGCTCCTCGGGCGGCGCGTCCCGCAGGCGCTCGACCAGGCCGCGCGCGGCCGGTGTTTGCGCGGCCAGCGCGCCCAGCGTGGCTTCCGGCAGCTTGGCCTCGTCCCCTTCGCGATAGCCGGGCAGCAAGGTGGCCAGCGGCAACGCGGCCGCCACGGCGCGCTCGCGACCGATCGCCAGGCTCAGCGGCGCCGGCGAGCGCGCGGCGAACACCGCCCAGGCCTGCGGCCATTGCAGTTCGGCCGACAGGGCCGATGAGTTCAGCGACGGGCTCTTCGCCTCCAGGCGCAGCCGCCAGTGGCGTGCCGCCGGCGCGGCCATCGTGATCGGCGGCGAGGTGAGTTCTTGCCCGCCGCGCGTCAGGCGATACAGCGTGTGCGTGCCGAGCCCTCGCCAATGCGCGTCGCCCTCATTGCGCTGCTCGACGCTGAGTAGCACGACGCTGTTCGGCTGCGGCAGATCGACGCGCAGCCGCTGCAACGCTATCGGCGCTTGCAGGTCGAGCTGCCACGACGCTTCGGCGTCATTCGACGAGCGCATGAAGCTCACCGGTGCGCGGTCCAGCGGCGTCTGCGCGCTGCCCCGCCATTCGGCCTGCACCGCGCGCAGCGGCACGGACTCGTCGACACGCAGGCGCAAGTACTTCGGTGCGCGTGGGCCGTCGAGACTGAGCCGGTTGCGCAGCACCGCCGGTGTGCCCGGCGCGGTGGTGAACTCGACCAGCGTGTCGCGCGCCAGCGGCTGCCAGTGGCTGAGGTCGTCGCTGCCTTCGAGCGTGGCGCCCGTGGCCACGCTGGCTGCGCCGTGATCCCACTGCAGCGTCACCGCGGCCAAGCGTTCGTCGTCGCCGCGGGCCGACGCATCGATCAGCCATTCGCGCGTGGGGCGCGACGCGGGCTTGCCATCGGCTAGCGTGCCGTTGACGCGCACGACCGCGCCAGCCGCGTCGACCTGCACTTGCAGCGCCGCGGTCTTGGCTGCCGTCGCTGCGGCAGGCACCGGCCACGCGAACAGCGGCAGCGTGCTCGTGCGCAGCGCGCTCTCGGGGCGCGCGACGACGAGCGCCAGCGGCAGGCTCTCGCCGGCGGCATTGAACACGCGCAGGTCCGCCAGGCCGGCGGTGCGCGACTGCTGCAGCACGGCCAGCGGCAGGTGCAGGCGCTGCAGTCCGTCGCTGCTCGGGGCCATGAGCGGCGCGAGTGCGGCGTGGTCGGCCGGGCGCTCGGTGCCATGGCAGGCGGTGGCCAGGCACAGGCATCAGCACGCCGACACCCAGGAACGACACGATGCGCTCCAGCGTGCCGATGCTCGACAGGTCGACGAAGAACAGCTTGGCGACCACCACGGCGAGCAGCGCGGCGCCGGCCAACCACACCGAGCGCGCCGCGTCCGGCGGCGAACGCCGTGTCGCAAAGAGCATCGCCAGCAGCGCGAGTGCGGTCCACAGGATCGTGAGGCCGGTCTGCACGATGCCGTTGTCGAGCGCGCCGTCGAGCCACATCGGCGTGCCGACGACGTGATGCAAGGTGCGCACGAGCAGCGAGCTCAGCCACACGAAGCCGAAGCCGGCCGCGCCGATGAGCAGCGGCCGCGTCGGTACGAGCTTGGCCCGGGCCAACTGCAGCGCGAACAGCAGCGCCAGCACATGGCCGAGGTCGATCGGGTTGAGCAGCGGCACATAGGGCAGCGGTTGCATGCTGCCGTCGCGCAATACATCGACGACCCAGCACCACAGCGCGAGCAGCGCCAGCCATGGCAGCAGCACGCCACGCCGCCAGGCTTGGCGGTGCGCGGACGAGGGCCAGCGCGACGCAAGCAGCCGGTGCGCGAGCCACCACGCGATGAGCGTGGGCACGACGATCAGCGCCAGCGGCGTCCACGCTTCGTGGCGCGCGATGCCGTGGCCGGCCAGGCCGTAGAGCTGCAAGCCGCCTTGCAGCAGCGCGTACCAGCCGAGCAGCAGGTGCTCGACGCCCAGGCTGCGCCGCCACGGTGCGGTGTCGTCGCGCTGCAGGCGATGCTGCAGCCAGGTGCCGGCGCCGAGCACGGCGAGCAGCTCGACCCATCCCCAGCCATCGACGAAGCGGCGGAACAGGCCCGTCGCCGGCCAGGGGCCGGGCAGCACCTGCAGGATCGACAGCCACACCGCGACGCCGATCAGCACGCGCCCTGGCACGCCGAGCTCCGGCCAACGCAGCCGCGCCTGCATCAGCTCGAGCGCGAGCGCCGCCACGACGAACAGCAGGCAGGCGCGCCACGCTTCATCGAGCGACGGTGAATCGACCCCGCGCCATTCGAGCCACAGCCCGAGCAGGGCCTGCATCACGCCGATCGCGAGCATCACCCCATGCAGCACCTGCAGCGCAGACGCCGGCAGTGCTTGCGCGGCGTTCGGCCACGGCAACGCGCCGCGCTGCGCGACGCTGCGCAACAGCCACGCCGAGCACAGCGCCGACGCGCCGAGCAGCAGCGCGCCCAGCAAATGCGCATTGGCCCACAGCGCCAGCGCGTGCTCGCGCGGGTGGCTCCAGAACGCGAACGCCGCCGCCAGCTGCAGCAGAAGGCCGAGCGCGGCGGCCCATCCGCGCTGCTGGCGCAGCGCGATCCACAACACGCCGGCGCCTTGCACGCTCCACGCGGCGCCTGTCCAACGCGCATCGAGCGCCAGCGGCGTGATCAGCACGAGGAAGATCAGCCCGAGCGCCAGCAGCCCTTCGGTGAGCAGGCGCAGCGCAGAGCCCGATTGCCGCCACAGCCAGCGGCCGAGCAGCAGGTACACGCCGGACAGCACGGCGCTCGACAGCGCGAGGCCGTACGGCAGGTGCTTGACGATGCCCGCCTGCAGCCCGAAGGCGACGATCGGCAGGCCGAACAGCAGGCCGCCATCGACATAGCGAAGCCGCGCATCGTCGCGCGCCGCGATCAACTGACGGCTGTACTGCACGCAGACGAACAGGTACAGCGCGAAGTGCAGCACCAGGAACGCTTCGGTGCTGACGAACAGGTCCGGCGTGTACGAGCGCAGTCCCCATGCGGTGCCGATGACGAAGGTGAAGAAGAAGCCGACCAGGTTCAGCAGCTTCCACGCCTGGCGCGATGCGATCCAGGCGATGCCGAGGTTGAGCACCAGGTAGTAGCTGAACAGCGCGACATGGCTGCCCTGGCCGGTGGACGTGAGCACCGGCGCGAGAAAGCCGCCGCTGAAGGCGAGCACCGCCAGCGGCAGCGCGTTCTGCAGCATGGCCAGCAGCGCGGTGAGCGCCGACAGCGCGGCAAGCAGCGCGAACGCGAGGATCGCCGGCACCAGCCCGTACAGCCGCAGGCCGGCAAAGATGACGAGATACAGCACGCCGATACCCGCGCCCTGCAGACTCAAGGCGTATCCGGTTCGAGACAGGCGCAGCCGCCAGCCGATGACGACCAGCGCCATGCCGCCCGCTGCGACGAGCGCCAGGCGCAGCTCGATCGGCAGCACCGCATGCTCGGCGGCGAAGCGCAACAGGAAGGCCACGCCGATGAAGAGGATCACCACGCCGACCCGCACGATGGTGTTGCCGCCGCGGAACCAGGCGAGCACCGACTGGCCGATCGAGCTGGTGACGCTGGTGGAGCGCTCGTCCACTTCGGCCGTGCTCCGATAGACCGGCTGCGGCTCGGCGGCGGGTGGTTCCTCGAGCGGGAGGGTGTCCGCTGCCTCGGGCTCGATGACCGGCGCGGGCTCGGGCACAGCGGCAGGCTCCGGCTCGCGTGCGATCGCCGCTTCGGCCGGCGCCGTACGCAGCGCCTGCAGCTGCGCCTCCAGCGCGGCAATGCGCGTGTGCAGTCTCTGCAGCAGCCAGCCGATCGCCAGGGCCAGAACGGCAAGCCCCCAGCCGCGCTCGCCCAATCCCTCGCTCAACACGATGGCCGCGAAGACCGCGAGCCCCAGACCCAGCCACGACATGCGGTTGTCCTTCCCCCGAGTCGATCGTGTCGGCGACTGTAGCAACGCGCTGCCGGCGCGGCGAACTTGGAAGATCGGTACTGCGGAACGCGCGCATCGGCCTCACCGGCCGATACTGCCGTTGCGGGAAAACCCTGTTTCCCCTAGAATGACGACCCAGCGGCCTCGGCATCAACGAGGCCGCTTTCGTTCATCCCCTCTGACCCACGGTACTGCGGTACTCCCTCTGTGGAAACGGTTGGCGGCGATGCCTTCGCGCTGCCGCTGATCGTCAGCGCTTTCCGTTTCCCTGAGATAACCATGAGTTTCGATACCCTGGGCCTGCCCGAGGCTCTGACCCGTGCCGTGCGCGACGCCGGCTACGAGAACGCTACCGACGTGCAAGCGCGCGCCATTCCGCCGGCCATCGCCGGGCAGGATTTGATGGTGTCGTCGTCCACCGGCAGCGGCAAGACCGCCTCCTTCGTGCTGCCCGCGCTGCAACGCGTGCTCGCCGCGCGGGGCGACAACAACAAGCGCCGTGAGAAGGGCCTGGTGCACGGCCCGCGCATCCTCGTGCTCACCCCGACGCGCGAGCTGGCGCTGCAGGTCGCAAATGCGACGATAACCTATGGCCGCCACGTGCAAGGCCTGCGCGTGGCCACCGTGGTCGGTGGCGTGCCCTATGGCGCGCAGCTGAAGGCGCTGCGCGGCCCGCTGGATGTGCTGATCGCCACCCCCGGCCGCCTGATCGATCACCTGATGAGCGGCAAGGCGGTGCTGGAGAACGTCGAGATGCTGGTGCTCGACGAGGCCGACCGCATGCTCGACATGGGCTTCATCGACGACATCAAGACGATCGCCGATCACCTGCCGGCGCAGCGCCAGACCGTCATGTACAGCGCCACCTTTGCGGGTCACGTCGGCCGCCTGGCGCAGGATCTGCTGCGCGACCCGCAGCGCGTGGAAGTGGCCTCGCACACCGACACGCACGAGAACATCGAGCAGCGCCTGCACTGGGTCGACAACGGCGCGCACAAGAACGCGCTGCTGGATCACATCCTGACGACGCGCGAGCTCGAGCAGGCGCTGGTCTTCACCAGCACGCAGCGCGATGCCGACTGGCTGGCCGATCGCCTGGCCGACATGGGCCATGCGGTGGCGTCGCTGCACGGCGGCATGCCGCAGGGCCGGCGCAACCGCGTGCTGCAGGGCCTGCGCATGAAGCAGCTGCGCGTGCTGGTGGCCACCGACGTGGCCGCGCGCGGCATCGACGTGCCGACCATCAGCCACGTGATCAACTACGGCCTGCCGATGAAGGCCGAGGACTACGTGCACCGCATCGGCCGCACCGGCCGCGCCGGCCGCTCGGGCCTCGCAGTGACGCTGGCCGAGCGTGGCGACATCGGCATGATCAAGCGCATCCAGCACTTCACGACGCAGCGCATTCCGGTGGCGCAGATCGACGGCCTCGAGCCGCGCCAGCCCGAGCCGAAGATCTACGAATCGCGCGGCCCCGCGCCGGGCGGCAAGCGCTTCGGCGGCGGCGGTGGCTTCGGCCGCCCCGGTGGCAAGCCGTTCACGCCGCGTGGTCCGCACCAGGGCCACCAAGGGCAGCAAGGCCATCACGGCGAACAGCGCTTCGGCGCGCCGCGTGGCGATGCGCCGTTCGACAAGCCGCGCGGCCCGCGGCGCGACGATGAGCGCCGCGCGCCGGGCCAATGGCAGGGCCACGGCGAGCCGCGTCGCAGCGGCCCCGCCCGCCCGGCGCAGCAGCGCTTCGGCGGCAAGACCCGCTAAGACAAACGGCCCGCACATCGCGGGCCGTTTTCCTTTATGCGCTGCGCGACGGTGGCCCCTTGAGCTCCACCACGTTGCCCTCCGGGTCGCTGACGTAGATCGACGGGCCTTCCCCTTCGGCACCATTGCGCGACCCCACGTCGCCGGGCTCGACGCCGTGCTCGCGCAGGTACGCGATGATCGCGTCGGCGTCCCACGGCGGCGCGATGGCGAGGCAGAAGTGGTCGAGGTTGCGCCCTTCCTTGCCCGGTGCCGCACCGCCGGCGCGGCCGAGCTTGCCGTCCACCGGGATCAGGTCGATCAGCGAGGCGCCGGCGCGCAACTGCACGAGGCCGATCGCCGCCTGCTCGCGCTCGACGCCGCAGCCGAGCACGCCGCAGTAGAAGCCGAGCATGCGCGGCAGGTCGACGACGCGCAGCACCAGGTGATCGAGGCCGCGCAGCCGGATCGGGCTCGTCATACGGCGAGCAACTCCACTTCGAACACCA
>VBDL01000200.1 GCA_005884255.1 Betaproteobacteria bacterium
CGCCCATCGCCGACATCGGGTACCAGAATAAGGCCGCGATTTACGCGCTGTTGTTCGATGTCGCGGCCGAGGTGCTGCTGACCATCGCCGCTGACCGCAAGCACTTGGGTGCACGCATCGGCGCGACGCTGGTGCTGCACACCTGGGGCTCGGCGCTCACGCATCACCCGCACGTGCACGGCATCGTGCCCGGTGGCGGGCTTGCGCCGGACGGCCAGAGCTGGGTTGCTTGTAGGCCGGGCTTCTTCCTGTCCGTGCGCGTGCTCTCACGGCTGTTCCGTCGACGCTTCCTCGAAGAACTCCAACAGCTCCATCGAGCCGGGCGGCTGCAGTTCTTCGGCGAGCATGCGGCGCTGGCCGACCCCGGCAACTTTGCTCACTGGCTCACGCCACTGCGCCAGTGCGAGTGGATCGTGTACGCCAAGCGGCCGTTTGCCGGACCCGCAGCGGTGCTCGCCTATCTGGCGCGCTACACCCACCGCGTCGCGATTTCCAACAGCCGGCTGATCTCGATGGACGAGCATGGCGTCACCTTCCGCTGGAAGGACTACAGAGCCAAGGACGGGGCCGACGGCCGCACACGCCACAAGACCATGTCGCTCGATGCAGGCGAGTTCATGCGCCGCTTCCTGCTGCATGTGCTGCCCAGCGGCTTCCATCGCATTCGCCACTATGGGCTGCTCGCCAACGGCGGCCGCAAGGCCAACCTGACGCGCTCGCGTGAACTGCTGGGTGCAGCTGCCGCGGCGAGCGACATCCCGGCTCCGAGCTCTGGTGCCGAGCATGCAGACGTCGAGCACGAAGGCGCAGTGTCCAAGCCCGCCTTCGTCTGCCGGCACTGCGGCGCCGCGATGATCATCGTGCAGACCTTTGCGCGAGGGCAGCCCATTCGCGCGCCGCCACAGCAGCCATGAACGCGAACATGCGTCAATGTCCCAATGCTTCATCGGCCGCTCATCGCCGACGGCCGATGCGCCATCGCCTTGCCTGCGTCGCCATGACGTGTCTTCTTGCTGGCGGCGACCGCCGCGGCGCCTGCCGCCAAAGCCCTGACTGCCATCTCCTCGACGACGGCACCGCCCGGTCCAGCGCGTCGACGGCAACCTTCAGCCTGAGCCAACGATCTCAAATCGCCATAGCCAGGTAGCTTCTTCGGGCCACCGCGACACCCGCCGCGGTTTCCTCCCTTGGGGCTTGTCCAACACCTGCCCTCAGGTCGGTGCACTGCGTGCGTCCGTGTCGTGCGCCGGGCAGGTATCGGACAACCCTAAACAGCAGCCGCCGTTCGCGACAGTCGGCTTGCAGACGTCGGGATTCAGCGCGGTCGTTGCCTGGCTTCGACCTGCAAGCGATTCGCCGCAGCGATATTTGGCACGGCCTTGCGCCGATGGCTGCCCTCCGACGTGCCGCGCAGGTGCTCGCGGACCGCGCACGTCGAGTCACAGCCGGGGCCGCAACCGCTCAATCGCTAATCAATCATGGAGACCATGAACGGGCCGGGTTCACCAACCCGGCCGATTCAGGCCAGCGTGTATGCCGTCTTGACAGTGGTGTAAAACTCGGCCGCGTACCGGCCCTGCTCTCGCGGGCCGTAGCTCGATCCCTTTCGGCCGCCGAAGGGCACGTGGTAGTCGACGCCTGCGGTCGGCAGGTTCACCATGACCATGCCAGCCTGCGAGTGCCGCTTGAAGTGTGTGGCGTGCTTGAGCGACGTGGTCGCGATGCCGGCCGACAAGCCAAACTCGGTGTCGTTGGCGAGCGCCAGCGCCTCTTCGTAGTTCTTCGCCCGCAGGATGTTGGCCACCGGCCCGAACACCTCTTCGCGGCTGATGCGCATGTCGGGCGTGCTTTCGCTGAACAGCGCCGGTGACATGAAGTAGCCCTCGGTGTCGGCCCTCAGACGTTCGCCGCCCGCGGCAAGCACGGCGCCTTCGGCCTTTGCGATCGCGACATAGTCCAAGTCTTGCTCCAGCTGCGCCTGCGACGACACCGGCCCGATGTCGGTGCCGGCGGCCAGCGCATCGCCGACCTTGATACGCGCCATACGTTCCGTCATCGCCTGGACGAAGCGCGGGTAGATCCCTTCGGTGACGATCAGGCGGCTCGACGCAGTGCACCGCTGGCCGGTGGAATAGAACGCGCTTTGCACGCTCAGCTCCACCGCCTGCGCCAAATCGGCATCGTCGAGCACGACTTGTGGGTTCTTGCCACCCATCTCGAGTTGGACCTTCTTGAAGCTCTTCACCGCGCTCTGCGCGATGCGCGAGCCCACGCCAACCGAGCCAGTGAAGCTGATCGCTGCGATGCCCCTGTTCTGCACCATCGCTTCGCCGATGACGCTGCCGCGGCCCATCACCAGATTGAAAACGCCGGGCGGAAGTCCGGAGCGCGAAATGATTTCGGCCAGCGCCCAAGCGCTGCCGGGCACGATGTCAGCGGGCTTGAGCACCACGCAATTGCCGAAGGCCAGTGCCGGCGCTGTCTTCCACGCGGGAATGGCGAGAGGAAAGTTCCATGGCGTAATCAGGCCGACTACGCCGATAGGTTCCCGCGTGATCTCGACGCCGATGCCCGGCCGCACGGAAGGCAGCAGTTCGCCCGCCAGGCGCAGGCATTCGCCGGCGAAGAACTTGAATATGTGGCCCGCACGCGTGACCTCGCCGACCGCTTCGGGCTTGGTCTTGCCTTCTTCGCGAGCCAGCAGCGTCCCCAACTCCTCGCGGCGCGCCAGGATTTCGCTGCCGATCTTGCCGAGCGCATCGCTGCGCGCTTGAATTCCAGAAGCGGACCAGGCCGGGAAGGCAGCTTGCGCGGCTTGCACCGCAGCCTCAAGTTGCGCGACGTCGGCCATGGCGTACTCGCCCACCGTGTCGGAGAGGTCAGAGGGGTTGACGTTGCGGCTGGCCGTGGATCCGGCGACCCACTGTCCGTCGATAAAGTGTCGGTGTTGGCTCATCGGCTCAGGCACATCAGAAAAGGGAAGGGCTGGGTTTCAGGTCACGACGCTGATCTGCCAGGGCACGAATTCATTTTGGCCATAGCCATGCAGTTCGCTGCGCGAGCGCTGGCCCGAGGCGGTATCGAGCAGCAGCTGGAACAGTTCGGTGCCGAGTTCGTCGATGGTCTTGCTGCCGTCGAGAACCGCGCCGCAGTTCAGATCCATGTCGTCGGACTGACGTTGCCACAGCGCGGTGTTGGTCGCGAGCTTCACCGAAGGCGAGGGCGCGCAGCCGTAGGCCGACCCGCGCCCGGTGGTGAAGCAGATCAGGTTCGCGCCACCGGCCACTTGTCCCGTCGCAGAAACCGGGTCGTAGCCCGGTGTATCCATGAACACCAGGCCGGGTGTCTTGACCGGCTGCGCGTATTCGTAGACTTCGGTCAGGTTGGTCGACCCGCCTTTGGCAATGCCGCCCAAGGACTTCTCCAACACCGTCGTCAGGCCGCCGGCCTTGTTGCCGGCCGACGGGTTGTTGTCCATCGAGGCGCCATTGCGGGCACAGAAGTCCTCCCACCAGCGAATGCGCTGGACCAGCTTGCGGCCCACTTCCGGTGTGGCAGCCCGCCGCGTCAACAGGTGTTCGGCGCCGTAGATCTCGGGCGTTTCCGACAGGATCGCGGTGCCACCGTGCGCCACCAGCAAGTCCACCGCCGCGCCAAGCACCGGGTTCGCCGAGATGCCCGAATAGCCGTCCGAGCCGCCGCACTGGAGGCCCACGACCAGATGGGCCGCCGGCACCCGCTTGCGCTCGACCTGGTTCGCACGCGGCAGCATCTGGCGGATCCGCTCGATGCCGCCGGCAATCGCCTTGGTTGTGCCGCCGCTGTCCTGGATCGTGAACGCCTGCAGGCCCGCGCTCTCGCTCAGGCCCTGGGTGGCGAGCAGCCGGGGGATCTGATTCGTTTCGCAGCCCAGGCCCACCATCAACACGCTGGCGAAGTTGGGATGGCACGCGTAGCCTCCCAGCGTGCGCTGCAGGATCGCCAGGCCTTCGCCCTGAGGGTCGACCGCACAGCCCGAGCCGTGCGTCAGCGCCACCACGCCATCGACGTTCGGAAACGGGGCCAGGGCTTCGGGATGGATGTCGCGACGGAAGTGATCGGCAATCGCGCGCGCTACCGTCGCGGAGCAATTGACCGACGTCAGGATGCCGATGTAGTTGCGCGTCGCGATGCGGCCGTCGGCGCGTACGATCCCGTTGAAGGTGGCCGGCCTTGCCACGGACGGCGTCACGCGCGCCTCGGTGCTGAAGGCGTAGTCGCGTGTGAACTCGCCGATCGCCAGGTTGTGGGAGTGAACGTGCTGGCCGGCGCGGATCGACTGGCTGGCGAAGCCGATGATCTGGCCGTAGCGCCGAACCGGGCTGCCAACCTCGATCGCGCGGGTCGCCATCTTGTGGCCGGGTGGGATCAGCCCCAGCGCGACGACGTTCTCGCTGGCGATGAAGGCCCCCGACACCAGCTGGTCCAGCGAGATGACCACATCGTCTTCAGGATGAAGGCGAATCACGCGCGCGC
>VBDL01000201.1 GCA_005884255.1 Betaproteobacteria bacterium
GAGTGCGACCTCGCGGCCGCTGCGCCGCAGCACGTCGATCACGCGATGCTGCGCCAGCGTGAAGAGCCAAGTGCGGAAGGTCGCGCCCTGCGGCTGCCAGCGGGCGCGGGCATGCACGACGCGCAGCCAGGTGTCCTGGAACACCTCGTCGGTGTGGCTGGCCAGCGCGCGGCCAAGCAGCCGGCGCACGAAGCGGTACAGCGCGGCTTGGTGGCGCTCGTACAGCCGCTCGAAGGCGGCCACATCGCCGGCAGCGTAGGCGGCCATCAGCTGATCGTCGCTCGGTTCACTCGTCATGCAGCGGGAAGTCTGCCCCATCCGGCAGTAGATGTTCGCCCCCGGCGCGGACTACCGCGCCACCCCCCGAGGGGGTCAGTCCCGGTTTGGGGCGGCCCGGCACCGGCAGTAGATGTTCGTCCCCGGCGCGGACTACCGCGCTACCCCCCGAGGGGGTCAGTCCCGGTTTGGGGCGGCCCGGCACCGGTACTGATACGGCCGACGGGCGAGAACGGGGTGAACTCGATTTTTCACCCCGTTCGGCCCGCTGCGCCGTGCAAACCTTCATCACCGATGGAGGCCCTGATGCTGCGAAGAACCCTGATGCTTGCGACCGCGCTGATGCTGTTCGCCGGTGCGGCGGCGGCCAAGCCGACGCTGACCGCCTATGCGAGCGAGACCGAGCTGCAGCAGGCGCTGTCGCGCTGGCGCGAGCAGGCGCAGCGGCTGCAGGGCGAGCGGCGCCGCGCGATGGGCGAGTCTTTCGCGCTGCAGGCAGCGCCCGCGGCACCGCTGGCCAAGGCCGAGGGGTCGAGCAGCGACTCGGCGCGGGTGTCGGAGTCGATCACCAACGTGCAGACCGCCGGCGTCGACGAAGGTGGCATCGTCAAGCGCGCCGGCGATCACCTGGTGATCCTGCGTCGCGGGCGGCTGTTCACCGTGCGCGTGGGCGGCGACGCGCTGCGACCTGCCGCGATGGTGGATGCCTATGCGCCCGGATCGGACCCGAGCGGCGCCTGGTACGACGAGCTGCTGATCTCCGGCTCCACCGTCGTCGTCATCGGCTACAGCTATGCGCGCGGCGGCACCGAGATCGGCCTGTTCGAGCTCGGCGGCGACGGCGCGCTCGCCTACCGCGCCACCTATCACCTGCGCAGCTTCGACTACTACTCGTCGCGCAACTACGCGAGCCGGCTGATCGGCCGCAAGCTGGTGTTCTACACGCCGACCGTGCTGCAGCCGTGGCACGACAAGCCCTGGGAGCTGATGCCCGGACTGCGCCGCTGGCAGGGCGAGGCCACGCCGCCGGAATTCCAGCGCCTGCTGCCGGCCACGCGCATCTACCGCAGCGACGACGACTTCGACGCGGCCGAGCCGCTGGCGCTGCACACCGTCACCGCGTGCGAGCTGGGCGGCGCCGCGATGAGCTGCGAATCGAGCGCGGTGCTCGGCCCCGCGGGCCGCGTGTTCTACGTGTCGCAGGGCTCGGTGTACGTGTGGACCACGAGCTGGCGCCGCCAGGCCTCGGCGGTGTTCCGCCTGCCGCTCGATGGCACCGCGCCGACGGCGCTGAAGACCGCCGGCGTGCCGGTCGACCAGATGTCCTTCCTCGAGGATGCCGGCGGCCACCTCAACGTGCTGCTGCGCGAGACGGGCCGCGGCGAAGGCATGTGGGGCAGCGAGCGCACGTCCGGCGGCATGGCGCTACTGCGCGTGCCGCTCGCCGCCTTCGGCGACGGCCACGGCGCCGCGCAGCGCGAGCACTATCGCAAGCTGCCCGGCCCGGCGAGCCATGCGCTGCAGAACCGCTTTGTCGGCGACTGGCTGCTGTGGGGCGGCGCCGACGCGTTGCGTGCGGACCGCCGCGACGGCGCACTCGGCCGCGCGTGGGCGCTGCGCTACGCCACTGACGGCACGGAGCCGATCGCGCTGGAGCCGGGCCACGGCATCGAGCGCATCGAGGCCATGGGCCGCCACGCGCTGTTCGTCGGCAGCACCGGCGAGGATCTGCATTTCAGCAGCGTGCGGCTCACGGCCGATACGGCGCGCGTCGCCGATCGCTTCGTGCAGGCCGGGGCGCGCCAAGGCGAGACGCGCACGCATGGCTTCTTCTTCCAGCCCGGTGGCGCCGAAGAGGGCTTGCTCGGGCTGCCGGTGCTGCGCCCGGAAGCGCCCGGCCGATACGGCGTCTACGGCGGCGGGCACGGCTCGGCGGCGGTGCTCTACCTGCGCCAGCGCGATCTGGCCTTCCAGCCGCTGGGCCAGCTGCAGGCGCAGCCGCAGGCCGCGCGCGACGACGCCTGCAAGGCTTCGTGCGTCGACTGGTATGGCAACGCCCGTCCGATCTTCCTCGGCGCGCGCGTGTTCGCGCTGCTCGGTTATGAGCTGGTGGAGGGGCAACTGCAGCGCGACGCCTGGCGTGAGCGCATCGAGGAGCGTCGGCGCATCAGCTTCGCGCCGGCCGCGCTGGGCCGCGATGGCCGGTACTCGCCGTTCAACTGAAAAGCAAACGGGCCCCGCGGGGCCCGTTGTGCTGACTTGGTGTGCTGACCGGTGCGATCAGTAGCCGCGGCCACCGCCGTAGCCGCCGCCGCCGTAGCCACCGCCGCCACCGCGACGAGCGCCACCACCACCGCCGCCGCCGAAGCCGCCCGGGCGGTCTTCCTTGGGACGCGCCTCGTTCACGACGAGCGCACGGCCGTCGACGGACTGGCCGTTCAGGCCACGGATCGCGGCCTGAGCTTCCGCGTCGGAGCTCATTTCCACGAAGCCGAAGCCCTTGGAACGGCCGGTGTCGCGGTCCATCATGACCTTGGCGGACGTGACGGTGCCGTACTCGGCGAAGTGTTGCTGAAGATTTTCGTCGCGCACGGAGTAAGCCAGATTGCCGACGTAGAGTTTGTTACCCACTTGGGTGCCTTTCAGAGAATGCGCTCGCAGATCACTATCCGAGACGCGCGGGGGAAAGCAGTTTCCGCTGAAACAGGAATGTATTCAACGGAAATTGCGCTGAGCCGGTCGCGGCGATGCCGGGGACCGGGTTTCGATGTGCCGGAAGGTGATGCGGCCTTTGGTCAAGTCGTAGGGCGACAGTTCCAGCGATACCTTGTCGCCCGCGAGGATGCGGATGTGGTGCTTGCGCATCCTGCCGGACGTGTAGGCCACCAGGCTGTGGCCATTGTCCAGCGTGACGCGGTAGCGCGAGTCCGGCAGCACTTCCTCGACCTTGCCGTGCATTTCGATCAGTTCTTCCTTGGCCAACAAAGCTCCTTGCAGATGGATGGGGTGCTCGCACGAGGCCATTGAGGCCTGGTGTACTGCGCATCAAGAGCCCGGTCGGGAGAGGGAAGGGACCGGGGGATAGGGCTCGCCGCTTCGGGAGGCTGACGACCGCGAGAACCGGGGAGACCGGTCTTGAGAGGTGTGGCGGGCGTAGCCGATGAGGCCGCGCACCGCGTCAGACGACAAATGCCGCGCTAGTGAGCAAGGCGCGACATACGGGGCGGATTGTACCCCTTTGGAAAGCCCTAAAACGAACAGCCCGCCAGCGGTTTTCATTCCGGAGGCGGGCTGCCGTCGTTCCCAGCACCCTCGGATTGCAACTACCGGGCCTCCCCGTGGAGTACCTTTCCGCGCATCCATGCTGTGAACGGCAACTTCACTGTACGCCTGCCGCAGCGCGATGCAAGCCCTCGTCATTGCGCGGGTTTTCCCGCCTCCGTCCTGTCTTGCGTCCTGGCCGGGCCGGTACTAGGATTGATCGACCGGTCGGTCAATAATGTTGCGCCGATCGGCTCCCGGGAGTGCTCCATGGCCGACGAACTGATCCTGATCTCGCAGACCGACGCGGTGCGCACGCTGACGCTGAACCGCCCGCAGGCGCTGAATGCCTTCACCACCGAGATGCACGCGCAGCTGCGCGATGCGCTCGATGCGGCGGCCGACGATGCCGGCGTGCGCTGCGTGGTGGTCACCGGCGCCGGGCGCGGCTTTTGCGCGGGCCAGGACCTGTCCGATCCGGCGATCGCGCCGGAGCCGGAAGCGGAGCCGAAAGACATCGGCAGCCTGATTGAGCGCGTGTACCGGCCGCTGGCGCTGCGCATCCGCGCGATGCCGGTGCCGGTGATCGCCGCCGTCAATGGCGTGGCGGCGGGCGCCGGCGCCAACTTCGCGCTCGGCTGCGACATCGTCATCGCGGCACGCTCGGCGAGCTTCATCCAGGCCTTCTCGAAGATCGGCCTCGTGCCCGATTGCGGCGGCACCTGGCTGCTGCCGCGGCTGGTGGGCCGCGCCCGCGCGCTTGGCTTGGCGATGACCGGCGACAAGCTGTCGGCCGAGGAGGCGCAGCGCATCGGCCTGATCTGGCAATGCGTCGACGACGCGGCCTTCACGGACACAGTGATGGCCCTGGCCACGCGCCTGGCGGCGATGCCGGTGAAGGCGCTGGTGGCGACGCGCCATGCCATCGATGCGTCGCAGGACCTGAGCTACGGCGAAGCGCTGGCGCACGAGGGCAATGTGCAGAGTGAGCTGGGCAAGCAGGCCGACTATCTCGAAGGCGTCAGCGCCTTCCAGGCCAAGCGCGCGCCGCGCTTTACCGATCGATGAAGCGCGATCCTCAGATCCTGGCCGAGGCCGTGCGCGACGCGATGCTCGCGAAGGACCGCGCGACGCGCTCGCTTGGCATGAGCGTTGACGCGATCTCGCCGGGCTGTGCCACCGTGTCGATGACGATCCGCGACGACATGCTCAACGGCTTCGACGTCTGCCACGGGGGGCTGATCACCACCCTGGCCGACTCGGCGTTCGCGTTCGCGTGCAACTCGTACAACGAGCTGACGGTGGCGTCGGGCATCACGATCGACATCGTCGCGCCGGCGCGCGCGGGCGACGTGCTCACCGCCGCAGCCAGCGAAGTGACGCGCGCCGGGCGCACCGGCGTCTACGACGTCGAGGTGCGCAACCAGCGTGGCGAGCGCGTCGCGGTGTTCCGCGGCCGCTCGTACACGATCAAGGGCAAGCCGGTGATCGGCGAGTAAGGAAGTTCCGCCATGCCCGTGAAGCAACCCGCAATCGACGAC
>VBDL01000202.1 GCA_005884255.1 Betaproteobacteria bacterium
GCTCGACGAGGTGACCGCGCTGGTCGAGCGGCCCAATGTGCTCATCTGCCAGTTCGAACGCGAGTTCCTCGACGTGCCGCAGGAGTGCCTCATCCTGACGATGAAGGCCAACCAGAAGTACTTCCCGCTCCTCGATGCGGCGGGCAAGCTGACGCACAAGTTCCTCATCGTCAGCAACATCCGCCCCGAGGACCCGAGCCGCGTGGTCGGCGGCAACGAGCGCGTGGTGCGCCCGCGGCTGGCCGACGCGAAGTTCTTCTTCGATCAGGACCGCAAGAAGACGCTGGAGTCGCGCGTGCCGCAGCTCGAGAAGGTGGTCTATCACAACCGCCTCGGCACACAGGGCGAGCGCGTGCAGCGCGTGCGCGCGATCGCCCGCGCGATCGGCGAGAAGCTCGGGGACGCCGCGCTGGCAGCGAGCGCGGACCGCGCCGCGCTGCTCGCCAAGGCTGACCTGCTGACCGACATGGTCGGCGAGTTCCCCGAGCTGCAGGGCATCATGGGCGGCTACTACGCGCGCCACGATGGCGAGAGCGACGACATCGCCCACGCGATCGAAGACCACTACAAGCCGCGCTTCGCCGGCGACGAGTTGCCGCGCGGCATGACCGGCGTGGTGCTCGCGCTGGCCGACAAGCTGGAGACGCTCACGGGCCTGTTCGGTATCGGCCAGCAGCCCAGCGGCGACAAGGACCCGTTCGCGCTGCGCCGCCATGCGCTGGGTGTGATCCGCCTGCTGGTGGAGCGCGCGCTGCCGCTGTCGCTGCACGAGCTGCTGCGCATCGCGCTGCCGGTGTTCGGCGCGCAGGTGCAGGACCCGACCGCCGCGCTCGCCGATTTTCTCTACGACCGCTTTGCCGGTTCGCTGCGCGAGCAGGGCTACAGCGCGCAGGAAGTCGACGCGGTGCTGAGCCTGAAGCCGCAGCGCCTGGCCGATGTGCCGCAGCGCCTGGCGGCGGTGCGCGCCTTTGAAGCGCTGGCCGAATCGGAGTCGCTGGCGGAAGAGTGACGCGGCGCCGCAGGTCGGTGTCGACGCGGCGCTGTTCGTCGCGCCGGCCGAGCATGATCTGCATGTGGCTCTGAAGATCGCGCAGCCGCTGGCCGATTCGCTGTTCGACAACGGTGAATACGCGGCGTCGCTGCGCGAGCTGGCCGCGCTGCGCACGCCGGTGGACGCCTTCTTCGACGACGTGATGGTCAACGCCGAAGACCCGAAGCTGCGCGCCAACCGCCTGGCGCTGCTCGGCGCGCTGCACGCGGCGATGAATCGCGTGGCCGACCTGTCGAAGCTGGCCGCATGAAGCTCATCATCCTCGACCGCGACGGCACCATCAACGAGGACCGTGACGACTACGTCAAGTCGGCCGACGAATGGGTGCCGCTGCCCGGCGCGCTGGAGGCGATCGCGCGGCTGAACCATGCCGGTTATCACGTGGTGGTGGCGAGCAACCAGTCGGGGCTCGGCCGCGGCCTGTTCGACATGGGGTCGCTCAATGCGATGCATGCCAAGCTGCACCAGCTGCTGGCCAAGCAGGGCGGGCGCATCGACGCGGTCTTCTTCTGCCCGCATGCGCCCGACGAGCAGTGCGAGTGCCGCAAGCCGCTGCCGGGGCTGATGGAGCAGATCGGCGAGCGCTACGGCACCGATCTGCGCCAAGTGCCGATGGTCGGCGACTCGCTGCGCGACCTGCAGGCCGCGGCAGCGGCCGGCTGCGAGCCGCACCTGGTGCGCACCGGCAAAGCTGGCCAGCTCGCCGACGCACAGCTCGCGCAGTTGGCGGCGCAGGTCGATGGCACGATGGTGCATGCCGATCTCGCCGCCTTCGCCGAATTCCTGTTGCAGCGCGAGCGCATCGGGCGCGGCGGCACGCGCGTGGCCGATTCCGGGCCGGGAGAGCTCACTTGATCGCGCGGCTGCGCTCCACAGTGTTCGTGCTGTGGATGGCCGTCACCGTCATTCCCTTTGCCCTCGCGGCGCTGCTGTTGTCGATCTTCGTGCGCGGCGACCCGGTGTACTGGGTGTGCATTGCGTGGCTGCATGTCGTCATCTGGGGCGCGCGCGTGATCTGCGGCGTGCGCTATCGCGTGCAGGGCATGGAGCAGCTGCCGTCGGCCGACCGGCTGGCGCCGGTGATCCTCGCGCCCAAGCACCAGAGCACCTGGGAGACCTTCGCCTTTCCGACGCTGATGTCGCACCCGCTGTGTTACGTGTTCAAGCGCGAACTGCTGCTGATCCCGTTCTTCGGCTGGGCCATCGGGCGGCTGGACATGATCCACATCGACCGCAGCAAGCGCGCCGAGGCGTGGAACCGTGTGGCCGAGCAGGGCCGGCAGCTGCTCGCCAAGGGCAACTGGGTCATCATGTTCCCCGAAGGCACGCGCACGCCGCGCGGCAGCCAGGGCACGTACAAGGCCGGCGCCACGCGCCTGGCGGTGACCACCGGCGCGCCGGTGGTGCCGATCGCAGTGACCTCGGCGCGCTGCTGGCCGCGCAAGAGCTTCGTGCTGCGGCCCGGCGTGATCGACATTTCGATCGGCAAGCCGATTCCCTCTACCGGGCGTGAGCCCGATGAGCTGATGCGCGAGGTCGAGCAGTGGATCGAGGCGGAGATGCGCCGGCTCGATCCGTCGGCCTACACGGCGGAGGCCGTGCCGCAATGACGCGCCTGGCGGGCGCCCCGGAAGCGTCGCAGCTGTCGCTGTTCGACGAGCCCGCGGCGCCGCTGCCAGCGCCCGCCGCGCCGCCCGCCTCGCCCACGCCGATGTCGCCGCCTGTCGAAACGAAGCTGGTGCCCGTGGGTTTCCAGCATCCGCGCGCGCAGCGTGAGATTCGCCTCGGCGAGCACCTCGTGGCCTACGAGCTCAAGCGAGCGCGCCGGCGCAGCATCGGCTTCATCGTCGGGCCCGAGGGCTTGAGCGTCAGTGCGCCGCGCTGGGTCGGCCAGGCGGAGATCGACGACGCACTGCGCGAGAAGGCGCGCTGGATCTGCGCCAAGTTGCACGAGCAGCACGAGCGCTCGAAGCGCCAGTTGCAAGCAAAGGTCGAGTGGCGCGATGGCACCTCCATTCCGTTCCTCGGCGACACCGTGATCGTCGTGCTCGATCCGCGCGTGGCGGGTGCTGTGCTGAATGCCGACGCCGATGCGCTGCCCGGCGTGCCGAAGCTCACGCTGCACGTGGGCCTGCCGCAACAGGCGGCGCCGGAGCAGATTCGCGACGCGGTACAGAGCTGGCTGCAGCGCCAGGCACGGCGCGTGTTCGAGGAGCGCTGCCGGCACTTCGCGCAGGCGCTGAACGTGCGCATGACGCGGCTCTCGCTCAGCTCGGCGAGCACACGCTGGGGCAGCGCCAGCGCCGATGGCTCGATCCGCCTGAACTGGCGCTTGATTCACTTCGCGCTGCCGATCATCGACTACGTCGTCGCGCACGAACTGGCGCATCTGCGCGAAATGAACCACAGCCCGGCGTTCTGGGATGTGGTGCGCTCGGTGGTGCCCGACTACGAGCGCTCGCGTGGCTCGCTGCGCGATGGCGTCGTACCCATCCTCGAGTGATTGTTTCCCGCCACTTCCCCCTTTTGGGGGATCGTCCCTCGTGCTGCAGCGCGGCACACTCGCCGCTGTGAGCTGTCATCACGGCAACGATTGAGGGGCGGGGAGGGTCCGAAGGGCCCGGTAGTGCACGGGGACGTCAGCATCCCCGAGGGAGGCACACCGGAGCCCGGCCCTCACCCGCGATCTCTCCCTCTGGCCTCAGGCCAGCGCGAAGCGGAAGATGCCGTCTTCGCTTTGGCGGCGCTTGAGCTGCCCCGCCAACCACAACGCATGCAGGTGCGCCACCGATTCGCCCATCGCGAAGGTGGTCTGGTGCAGATCGAGCACGCGCTTGAACAACACCGGCAACAGGCTGGCCGCATGTTGCGGCGCTTCGGCGCAGGCGACGAGCACGTCGGCCAGGCGCTCGTCGTGGTGGGCCTTGAGCTGCGCAATGCGCGCGTGCAGCCCGACGAAGGGCTTGCCGTGCGATGGCAGCACCAGCGTGTCAGCCGGTAGCGTGCGCAGCCGGTCGATCGAGTCGAGGTACAGCGGCAGCGGATTGGCCTCGGGCTCGAGGTCGTAGACGCTGACGTTGGTGCTGATGCGCGGCAGCACCATGTCGCCGGAGATCAGGAGCGAGCGAGAGCGCCGGGCCGCCCCAAGCCCGAGCGTTGCCCCGCTCGGCGGGGCGGACGCCGCAGGCGTCGGGGTGCCCCATTCGATATCGGGGCAGTGCAGCGCGATGTGCTCCGGCGCATGGCCGTAGCCGACCTTGCAGGTCCAGTCATGGCCGCCGATGCGGACCGTCAGTCCATCCAGCAGGCGGCGGAACTGCAGCGGCACTTGCGGCACCATGCCGGCGTAGTAGTTCGAGCGCGCGCGCACCTTGGCGATGGCGTCGGGGTCGGTGAGGCCGTGGCTGGCAAAGAAGGCGGCCGCCGCGTCGCCGCCGAAGCCGGTCGTGCTCTGGCTGGCCATGCGCGCGGCGTTGTAGTCGGTGGCGCTGATCCACATCCTGCATTGCCAACGTTCGGTGAGCCAGTGCGCGAGACCGATGTGATCCGGGTGCATGTGCGTGACGATCACGCGCAGCACCGGCAGGCCGCCAAGCTCATTCGCGAACACCTGCTCCCAGGCGGCGCGTGTGGCGTCGTTGGTGATGCCGCAGTCGACGATGGTCCAGCCCTCGCGGCCGTCGATCTCGTCCCTCAGCAGCCACAGGTTGATGTGGTTCAGCGCGAAGGGCAGCGCCATCCGCACCCAGCGCACGCCGGGGGCGACTTCGAGCGTCGTGCCCATCGCGGGCAGCGTGTCGCCGAAGGGGTAGACGAGCTCGTGTTCCTTGTCGTTGGCCATGGCGGCTACACTTCCCATCGATTTACGTTTACGTCAACGTCAGTGTAGCCATGACCGCCGAACCTCGTGGGCTTGCCCGCTCGAAGACCGCACCGCGCACCGTCAACCGCGACAGCAAAACCTTCACGATCACCGAGCTGGCGCAGGAGTTCGACGTCACGCCGCGCGCCATCCGCTTCTACGAGGACGTGGGCCTGCTCGAGCCGGCGCGCGCCGGCCGCAACCGCGTCTACACGCAGCGCGACCGCACGCGCCTGAAGCTCACCTTGCGCGGCAAGCGCCTGGGCCTGAGCCTGCAGGAAGTGAAGCAGCTGGTGGACATGTACGAGTCGCCGGCCGACACCGCGCCGCAGCTGCAGGCCTTTCTCGGCGTGCTGCAGGAGCACCGCATGCAGCTGGAGCAGCAGCAGGAGGACATCGAAGTCACGCTGTCGGAGATCACGCAGCATGAGGACCGTTGCAAGCGCCTGCTCGCCGAGGCGGCTGCCGCCGGCCGCGGCAAGCGCCCCGCCAAGGCGGCCGGCTGAGCCGGCCCGAGCGGCGGCACCGGCTTCTCTACAATTGACGTTTACGTAAACGTAAATACGCACCTCCACACCCCATGACCCGCCTGACGCCTGTAGACGCCGACTTCGCCGAACGCGTGCGCGATTCCTTT
>VBDL01000229.1 GCA_005884255.1 Betaproteobacteria bacterium
CACGTCGTTGCGGATCAGGTCGACGATCATCAGGTTTTCGGCCCGCTCCTTCTCGCTGGCGCGCAAGTGCTCGGCCGCGGCGCGGTCGGCTTCGGGCGTGGCGCCGCGCGGCGCCGTGCCCTTCATCGGGCGGCCGAGCAGGCGGCGATCGCGCCAGTCAAAGAAGAGCTCGGGCGACACCGACAGCAGCTGCTCGTCGCCTGCATCGAGGTAGACGGCGTAGGCCGCCGGCTGCGCGCGATGCAGTGCGTCAAACAGGCCCAGCGCATCGCCGTCGAAGCGGCTTGTGAGCGGCGCGGTCAGATTGATCTGGTAGACCTCGCCGTCGGCGATCGCCTGGAGGATGCGCGCGATGCGCTCGTCGAAAGCGGCGCGCTCGAGCGCGCTCGTCCATTGCATCGGCGCATGGCTGGCGGCCGGCAGCGCCGGCCACGGCTCGGCCGCGTCGTACACGGCGAACCAGGCAAGCGGCCCATCGCGCTCGTACGTCGGCAGCGCCGGGTCGAAGGCGCGTGCCGCCTCGTAGCGCACATGGCCGATGCACCAGGCACCGTCGCGCGAGCGTTCGTGTGCCGCATCGAGCAGCGGCATGACCTCGTCGGCCGAGCGCGCAACCAGCGTCTCGCGCGGCGTGCCGAACGCGGCGCGCAAGCGCGTGCCGCCGGGTCCGGCGTCGACGAAATCGATGAGGGCGGAGACCATGGGACAGACGGCGGCTCGAGGCCGCGCAGTCTATCCGCTCACGATACCTTCAGTTGGTCTGTGCCAGCTGTTCGAGAATGGCTGGGTTCTCGAGCGTGCTGGTGTCCTGCGTGATCTGCTCGCCCTTGGCGATCGAGCGCAGCAGGCGACGCATGATCTTGCCCGAGCGCGTCTTCGGCAGGTTGTCGCCGAAGCGGATGTCCTTGGGCTTGGCGATCGGGCCGATCTCCTTGGCCACCCAGTTGCGCAGCTCGGTGGCAATCTTCTTCGCCTCGTCGCCGTTCGGGCGCGGGCGCTTCAAGACGACGAAGGCGCAGATCGCTTCGCCGGTGGTGTCGTCGGGGCGGCCCACGACCGCGGCCTCGGCCACCAGCTCGGTGTGCGCGACCAGCGCGGACTCGATCTCCATCGTGCCCATGCGGTGGCCGGAGACGTTCAGCACGTCGTCGATGCGGCCGGTGATCGTGAAGTAGCCGCGCCCGGCATCGCGGCTGGCGCCGTCGCCGGCCAGGTAGTACCCCTTCAGCTCCGGCGGGTAATAGCTTTTCTTGTAGCGCTCGGGGTCGCCCCAGATGGTGCGGATCATCGCCGGCCACGGCTTCTTCACCACCAGGATGCCGCCCTGCCCGTTCGGCACGTCGTTACCCGTCTCGTCGACGATGGCTGCGGCGATCCCGGGGAACGGCAAGGTGCAGGAGCCCGGCACCAGCGGCGTCACGCCCGGCAGCGGCGTGATCATGTGGCCACCGGTCTCGGTTTGCCACCAGGTGTCGACGATCGGGCAGCGCCCGCCCCCGATGTTCGCGTGGTACCACTCCCAGGCCGCCGGATTGATCGGCTCGCCCACCGTGCCGAGCAGCCGCAGGCTGGTGAGGTCGTAGTTGCGCGGGTGCGCCTCGGCGTGCGTCTCCGCCGCCTTGATCAGCGAGCGGATCGCGGTGGGCGCGGTGTAGAAGATGGAGACCTTGTGCTTCTCGATCATCTTCCAGAAGCGGCCCGCGTCGGGATAGGTCGGGATGCCTTCGAACACCACCTCGGTGCCGCCGAGCGCCAGCGGGCCATAGGTGATGTAGGTGTGGCCGGTGACCCAGCCGATGTCGGCGGTGCACCAGAAGATGTCGCTGTCCTTCAGGTCGAAGGTCCACTTGGTGGTGAGCGCCGCATGCAGCAGGTAGCCGCCGGTGGAGTGCTGCACGCCCTTGGGCTTGCCGGTGGACCCCGAGGTGTAGAGCAGGAACAGCGGATGCTCCGCGCCCACCCATTCCGGCTCGCAGTGCACCGGCTGCTTGTCCATCACGTCGTGCAGCCACTTGTCGCGCGGCGCGTTGAAGGCCACCTTGCCGCCGGTGCGCTTGTAGACGATCACGTCCTTGATCGAATCGCAGCCGCCGAGCGACAGTGCCTCGTCGACGATGGCCTTCAGCGGCAGCGACTTGCCGCCGCGCGCCTGCTCGTCGGCGGTGATGACCATCACCGCGCCGGCATCCTCGATGCGGTCGCGCAGGCTCTGCGCCGAGAAGCCGCCGAACACCACCGAGTGCGTGGCGCCGATGCGCGCGCAGGCCTGCATCGCGACCACGCCTTCCACCGACATCGGCATGTAGACGACGACGCGGTCGCCCTTCTTGACGCCCAGGCCCTTCAGCGGGTTGGCCAGCTGGCAGGTCTTGGCGAGCAGCTCGTTGTACGTGACGCGCGTGACGCTGCCGTCGTCGGCCTCGAAGATGATCGCCGTCTTGCCGCCCAGGCCCTTCTCGATATTGCGGTCCAGGCAGTTGTACGAGACGTTCAGCGTGCCATCTTCGAACCACTTGAAGAACGGCGCGTTGCTGTCGTCGAGCACCTTGGTGAAGGGCTGCTTCCACGCCACGAACTCGCGCGCCAGGCGGCCCCAGTAGCCTTCGTAGTCCTTCTCGGCCTCGGCAGCCAGCTTGTCGTAGGCCGCCCTTCCGGAAACGTTGGCCTGCTTGACGAAGGCGTCGCTCGGCACGTACAGGTGGCTCTCGCTCATGGATCTGTCTCCTAGCCTGAAAAGGGGTCGCTCCGGCGCAGTGTGGCACGGATGGATTTGGGTTCGCGCTGGCCGCGACTGTCGCTTGAGTCTCTGACGATGGGCTTACTCTGGTTTACCCGCAGATCGATGAACATCAAGTGATCCACCGGGGCGCGTCGCTGCCGAGCGGCATGCTGGGCCGCTGCCAGCGCGGCGGCGTGTGAGAGAGGCGACCCGCGTGGCGCACCGCGAGCAGGCGGCCGAAGCCGGAGTCGCTCTCTTCCATCAGCTCGCGCACGTCGTCGAGCTTCGGATCCGAGGCTTGCAGCCCTTGCGGCAGCCGGCCGAGACCGCGCAGCCAGCGGCCGGTCTGCGCCAGCGACACGCGCACGTGCCAGCTGCCGCCTTCGCGCGCGCGGCGCAGCAGCGCCATCTGCACGCCGAAGGCCAGCAGGTAGCCGGCGGCATGATCCAGCGCTTGCGCGGGCAGCGGCTTCGGCTCGTCGATGCCTGCAGCTTCGGCTTCGGCGACATTGAAACCGCTGGCCGTCTGCACCAGCGAATCGAAGCCGCGGCGCGTGGCCCACGGGCCGACGTGGCTGTAGGCACTCAACGACGCGCAGACGATGCCGGGCCGCTCGCGGGCCAGGTCCTCCGGCGAGAAGCCACGTGCCGCCAAGCCGCCGGGCCGATAGCCCTGCACGAAGACATCGGCATCGCGCACGAGGCCTTGCAGCGTCTCGCGGGCCGCCGCATCGCGCAAGTCGATGTGCGTCGAGCGCTTGCCGCGGCCGGTGTCGATGACCAAGGGCGCGATCGCAGGCAGATGCGGCCCGGTGATCAGCAGCACCTCGGCGCCATGCGCGGCGAGGGTCCGGCCGCACACCGGGCCGGCGATGATGCGCGTGAGGTCGAGCACGCGCAGGCCTTGCAACGGTTGCGTCGTGTCTGCGGTCCACGGCGGCAAAGGCTGCGGCGGCGCATCGCCGATGCGCTCGAGACTGAGCACCGGCAGCGATGCGACGGCCTGCCCCTGCAGGTGCGCATCCCACTGCTCGAAACTGCGCAGCGCCGTGACGACGAGCCCGGCCTCGGCGGCGGCGGTCTCGAAGCCTTCGCCGCGCCAGCTCATCAACGCGTCCTGCACCGCGCTGCGCTCGTTGGCGCAGCCGAGCAAGCGCAACACGCCGTCGCGATGGTGCGCGAAGTTCGTGTGCAGGCGCACCCACCCGTCGGCGCAGCGGTATGCGCCGGCGATCTTGTCCCACAGCTCGGGCGCAGGTGCGCCGTCCACTCGCAGATAGCGCTCGCTGCGGAATGCGATCGCCGCATGGCGCATGTCGACGTGCACGGTCTGCGTGGGGCCGCCGCGCTCGCGTGCGATCTCGCGCGCGGCCAGCGTGGCGGCCGCGATGCTGGCCTGCGCCGCGGTGCCGATCGCGAACGACGACGGCAGTGCGGGCTCCGCACCGGTCAGTTCGACGGCGGAGAGTGCGGACTCTTCACCGCCCAGACCACGCCACAACCCCGCGAGCGCCACATCCCCTGTCAGCATGCCGAAACTCCCTGCTCGATAGAATCCGATTGTTGCCGTTTCCGCCCCCATCATGCCCACGATCATCAAGCACGACGACCTCGTCGAGTCCATTGCCGCTGCGCTGCAGTACATCAGCTACTACCACCCGGCCGACTACATCACGCACCTGGCGCGCGCCTACGAGCGCGAGCAGAGTCCCGCGGCGAAGGACGCGATTGCGCAGATCCTCACCAACTCGAAGATGTGCGCCGAAGGGCATCGCCCCATCTGCCAGGACACCGGCATCGTCAACGTGTTCCTGAAGATCGGCATGGACGTGCGCTTCGAGGGCTTCACCGGCTCGATCGTCGACGCCGTCAACGAAGGCGTGCGCCGCGGCTATCAGGATCCGGAGAACAAGCTGCGCGCGTCGATCGTGGCCGACCCGCATTTCGAGCGCAAGAACACCAAGGACAACACGCCGGCCGTCGTGCACATGGAGCTGGTGCCGGGCAACACGGTGGACGTGCAGGTCGCGGCCAAGGGCGGCGGCAGCGAGAACAAGAGCAAGTTCGTGATGCTCAACCCGAGCGATTCGCTGGTGGACTGGGTGCTCAAGACGGTGCCGACGATGGGCGCCGGCTGGTGCCCGCCGGGCATGCTCGGCATCGGCATCGGCGGCACCGCCGAGAAGGCGATGCTGATGGCCAAGGAAGTGTTGATGGACGACATCGACATGTACGACCTCCTGCAGCGCGGCCCGCAGAACAAGTTGGAAGAGCTGCGCATCGAGCTCTACGAAAAGATCAACGCGCTGGGCATCGGCGCGCAGGGCCTCGGAGGCCTGACCACCGTGCTCGACGTGAAGATCGCCACCTACCC
>VBDL01000230.1 GCA_005884255.1 Betaproteobacteria bacterium
TGATGGCGTTCAACCTCGTCGACCCCGACAACCGCCGGCCGGTGGACTACGCGCTGCGCCGCCGCGCGCTGGACGAGCTGGAGGCGCTGTCGCGCGGTGCGGACTGGCGAACGGGTCTCGCGGCACTCGCCGCCGCGCCGCACGATGGGCGCCTGAAGCTGTGGCTGACCTGGCGGCTGCTGCAGCTGCGCCGGGGGCATGAGGCCTTGTTTCGCGACGCCGGCTACGCGGCACTGGCCGTGCACGGCGAGCATCGGGAGCACGTGATCGCCTATGCGCGCGAGGCACCGCAGGGGCGCGTGCTCACGGTCGCCGGCCGTCTGTTCGCGCGCCTGCTCGACGCACAGCCGGTGCTTCCCGTGGGCGATGCGGTATGGCGCGACACCGCCGTCGAACTGCCCGACGAGGACGATGGCAGCCGCTGGTTGAACGTGCTCACCGGCGAGATGCTGACCGTGCGTAACGGACGCTTGCACCTGGCCGCGCTGTTCGCGACCGTGCCCGCGGCCGCGTTGCTGCGCTCGACCGATGCGTGAACAGGGCAGCGCCTCTACACTGGCCCGCATGGCCAAGGACGGCGACGTTGATATGCACAGCGCGCTCGCGCCACGCAAGCTCGCGCCCTGCGGCACCGACGCCGAGCGCGTGGCGCGCTGCGCCGAGGCGTCGCTGCGCCTGCTGAAGCGCAACCTGACGCCGCGCGGCGTGCTCGCGGCCACACCCAGCCCGCAGGCCGAGGCGCGCAGCTACACGCGCATCTTCGGCCGCGACGGCGCCATCTGCACGCTGGCGATGGCGGGCAGCGGTGTACCGGCGCTGGAAGCGGGTGCGGTGGCCAGCCTCGATGCGCTGGCCGATGGCCAAGCCCCCAACGGGCAGATTCCCAAGTACGTCGACCCCGAGGGCGGCGAGGCCGATTTCTGGTACCTGGGCTGCATCGACGCCACGCTGTGGTGGCTGATCGCGGTGGACCATGTACGCCGCAGCTCGAGCCTGCCCGACGTGCGCGAGCGCTGGCAGGGCGCCGTGCAGCGCGCGCTGCAGTGGCTGCTGGCGCAGGAGCACCAGCGCTTCTTCCTGTTGCAGCAGAACGAGGCGAGCGACTGGGCGGACATCATGCCGCGCTCGGGCTTCGTGCTCTACAGCAACGCGCTGTGGCACCGCGTGAAGCAGCTGTACGACCTGCCGCATCGCGACGAGACGCTCTACCACTTCGACCACCTCTTCCACCCCTTCCAGCGCGACCTGCCGGAGTACCGGCGCATCCGCCTGCTGCGCCACTACGCGCGCCGCCGCCAGCACAACCGCGGCATGTACCTGAGCTTCGTCAACCTGTCGTTCGCCGGCGACGAGGGCGACGTGTTCGGCAACGTGCTGGCGGTGCTGTACGGCCTGGCCGGCGACTCGATGGCGCAGCAGATCGTCAAGTCGCTGCTGGCCGCCGGCGCGGCCGACCCCTACCCGATGCGCACGGTGATCGAGCCCATCGACACCGAGCATGAGCTGTGGCGCCTGTACATGGGCCGGCACCAGCAGAACCACCCGCACCAGTACCACAACGGCGGCATCTGGCCGTTCATCGGCGGCTTCTGGACGATGGCGCTGGCCAAGCTGGGCAAGCACGATCTGGCGTGCGCGGAGCTGGCCAAGGTCGCCGCGGCCAACGAGGTCGGCGACTGGCGCTTCACCGAGTGGTTCCACGGCCGCACGCTGCAGCCGATGGGCATGCCGGGCCAGACCTGGAACGCCGCCGCGTTTCTGCTGGCGCGCCAAGCCGTCGAGCGCGGCGGCACATGATCTTTGCGGAGGTCCCTATGCCCCTTCTCGCGCTCGGACTGGTGCTCTTCCTCGGCGCGCACTCGCTGCGCATCGTCGCCGACGGTTGGCGCTCGCAGCAGATCGCGCGCTTCGGCGAGCGGCGCTACAAGGGCCTGTATTCGCTCGCCTCGCTGCTCGGCTTCGGGCTGCTGATCTGGGGCTTCGTGCTGGCGCGCTCGCAGCCCGTCGTGCTGTGGGCGCCGCCGGCGTGGACGCATCCGCTGGCGGCCGTGTTGATGCTGCTGGCCTTCGTGCTGATCGTGGCGGCCTATGTGCCGCGCAATGCGCTGAAGGCACGGCTGGGCCACCCGATGCTGCTGAGCGTGAAGACCTGGGCGGCCGCGCACCTGATCGCCAACGGCACGCTGGCGGACGTGCTGCTGTTCGGCAGCTTCCTCGTGTGGGCGGTGCTGTGCTTCCGCTCGGCGCGCTCGCGCGACCGCGCGGCGGGCACGGTGTATCCCGCCGGCACGGCCTCAGGCACCGCGCTGACCGTTGCGATCGGGGCCGTCGCCTACGCGCTGTTCGCCTACTGGCTGCACGGGTGGCTGTTCGGCGTGCGGCCCTTGCCCTGACTGCACCTCGGCGCGAACCCGCGGCAGCGCCTGCGGGTGCTCGCGGCGGATGAACTCGATCAGCCCTTCGCGCAGCGCGCAGCGCAGGTTCCAGTTCTGGCCCGCCGACGCGGAACTCAGCAGCACGCGCAGCTGCATGCAGCGCTCGCTGGTGTCAACCACCTGCACCTCGCAGACGCGGCGGTCCCAGTCGGGTGAGCCGTCCGCCAGGCGCTGCGCCTCGGCACGCAGGGGCTGAAGCGGCAGCGTGTAGTCGACCCACAGCATCACGGTGCCGAGGATGGCGGCGTTGTGCCGCGTCCAGTTCTGGAACGGGTTCTCGATGAACCACTGCAGCGGCACGATCAGCGTGCGTTCGTCCCACAGGCGCAGCACCACGTAGCTGCCGGTGATCTCCTCGACGCGGCCCCATTCGCCCTGCACGATGAGCACGTCGTCGATGCGCATCGGCTGCGACAACGCGATCTGCAAGCCGGCGATCAGGTTGCTGAACACCGACTTCGCGGCAATGCCGGCCACCAGCCCGGCGACGCCGGCCGACGCGAGCAGGCTGGCGCCGAGCTGGCGCGCGCCGGGGAAGGTCATCAGCATGAACGACAGGCCGATGACCATGATCGCGCCCATCGCGGTGCGCGCGAGCATGCGGGTCTGCGTGTGGATGCTGCGCGCGAGCAGGTTGTCGGCCACGTCGGCCGGGTGGCGCGCGATGATGCCCTTGGCCACGCCGCGCGCGGCGGCGACGCCCAGCCAGGTGATCGTGGCGATCAGCAGCAGCCCGGTGTAGTGGCGCACGGTGCCGATCAGCGGCAGGTCTTCGGGCGAGGCGTGCCAGACCATCTCGACGGCCACCAGCGGCAGCACCCACAGCGCCGGGCGGTCGCACTGGCGCGCCACGTTTTCGAGCAGGATCGAGATGCGCGTGAGGCGCAGGATCACCACGCGCCCGATGCGGTGGGCGATCAGCGCGCCCAATGCCGCCAGCACCGCAGCGAACAGGGGCTCGAGCCATCCGGACGGGGTCATTGGGGCTCCCTCGCGCTGCGCGCGGTCCCTCCGAGAGGGACGTCGCGCCCTCTTCGGAGCGGCCGTGCGTGGGCGCTCATGCTCATGAATGGCGGATCACCGAGATGTGCTCGGTACCGCTCTCGGGCAGCCAGACCTCGCCCGCGCGGCCGAGGATCTGGCGCACCGCGGCGCCCGGGCGCGGCAGTGCGAAGGCCTCGAAGCGCTCGCTGCGCGGATCGAAGCGCAGCACTGCGTTGGCGCCGAAATCGCTGAGCCACACGGCATCGCGCTCGTCGACATACACCGCGTAGGGCTGCGGCGATGCGCCGGGCAGCCGCCAGCTGCGCCAGGCCCGCGTGGCCGGGTCGTGCACCGACACCTGCCCGCTGTTCCACTCGCTGACCCACAGGCGCCCGCGGCTGTCGCTCCAGACGCGGCGCGCGCCTTGGGCCTTGGTGGGGGGCTCGACGATGCGCGATTCACCGCTGCGCCGATCGATCTGCGCGATGAAGGAGCCGGCCAGCGAGCACCACCACACGTCGCCCGAGGGCGTGGCGCAGATGCCGTAGGGGCCGCGGCCGCGCGGCGCATCGCGCACTTCGAT
>VBDL01000213.1 GCA_005884255.1 Betaproteobacteria bacterium
AAGGGCGTGCAGATGGTGGCCGACTTCACCAAGGAAGTGCCGCTCGAATGGCTGCGCAAGAACCTCGAGCTCGAGCTGAGCGCCGAGGAGAAGGCCGCCATCGAGAAGATGGGCTGGGACGAGCTGATGGAGACGCTGAAGAAGCGCTTCGAGGAGCAGAAGGAGCGCCACGAAGGCGGCAACCGCATGATCGGCACCGGCGGCACGTCGCCGTTCGGCGCCTACGGCTACAACCCGCAGGGCGTCCGCATCGGGCAGGAGAAGGGCCGCAACAAGAGCGCGGTGAAGGTGTGGGACCAGCGCGCCTACAAGGACTACGACGACACGCTGGAGCTCGGCACGCGCAACATCAAGGTCGCGCTGCGCCGGCTGCGCCGCTTCGCACGCGAGGGTGCGGCTGAAGAGCTCGACCTCGACGACACTATCCACAGCACGGCCGCGAACGCCGGCATGCTGGACATCAAGATGGTGCCCGAGCGCCACAACAAGGTGAAGGTGCTGCTGCTGATGGACGTCGGCGGCACCATGGACGAGCACATCCACCGCGTCGAGGAACTCTTCTCCGCCTGCAAGAGCGAGTTCAAGCACCTCGAGTTCTATTACTTCCACAACTGCGTCTACGACTTCATGTGGAAGAACAACCGGCGCCGCTTCTCGGAGAAGTTCGCCACCTGGGACCTGATCCGCAAGTACAACAAAGACTACAAGCTGATCTTCGTCGGCGACGCGACGATGAGCCCCTACGAGATCGTGCAGCCCGGCGGCAGCGTCGAGTACAACAACGAGGAGCCGGGCGCCGAATGGGTGCAGCGCCTGACGCATGCGTTCCCCAAATACGCCTGGATCAATCCCGAGCCGCAAGGCGTGTGGCAGTACCGGCAGAGCATCGCGATCATCCAGCAGTTGATGAACCAGCGCATGTTCCCGCTCACCTTGAATGGCCTCGAAGGAGCGATGCGGCTGCTGAGCAAATGACGCGATATGCGCTGGCGGTACTCATCGTCGTCTGCGCGCTGTCGTCGGGCTGTGCCTCGCTGCGCGAGCGCATCGTCGAGAAGGTGCAGCCGCAACGCGCCGCGCCGGCGCCGTACGATCTCGACGTTGCCGCGCCCGAGCCGCTGAAGACGCTGCTGCTCACGCACCTCGATCTGGCGCGCTTTCGCGCCACCAGCGAAACGAGCGAGCTGAGCGACACGCTACTTCAACGCGCAAGTCACCGCGACGCGCGAGGCGGGCCCGCCGGTGCGCGTGCATGTGAACGTGTCGCCCGGGCCGCGCGCCACGGTGTCCGCGCTCGCGGTCGATGCCACCGGTTGCTTGCGCGAGCGCGCCGACGCGCACGACGAAGCCGCGCAGCGCACCCTCACCGAGCTTCGCCAGCGCTTCCCGTTGCAACCCGGCAGCCCGTTTCGCCAGGCCACGTGGGACGAAGCCAAGACCACGGCGATGGCCACCCTGCGCGCGCAAGGCTATGCGGCCGCGACGTGGGCGTCCACGTCGGCCAGCGTCGATGCGGCGAGCAACAGCGTGCAGCTCGCGCTGCAGGCTGACAGCGGGCCGCTGTTTCGCGTCGGCGAGCTGAAGGTGCAGGGGCTGGAGCGGCAGAACGACAGCGCGATCCGCAACCTGGCCGGCTTCGGCCCGGGCACGGTGGTCACCGAGAAGCTGCTGCTGGACTACCAGGAGCGGCTGCAGAAGCTCGGCCTGTTCGACCGCGCCAGCGTCGAGCTCGACGCCGACCCCGAGCACGCCGCCGCGGCGACGATCAACGTGCAGGTCCATGAGCAATCGCTGCAGCAAGCGACCACCGGCGTCGGCTACAGCGCCAACACCGGGCAACGCGTGTCGCTGGAGCACACGCACCGCCGGCCGTTCGGCCTCAACGCGGTGGCGCACAACAAGTTCGAGCTCGGCCGCGACCGGCAAGCGTGGGAGGGCGAATTGAGCTCGCATCCGCGCGAAGGCTTCTATCGCAACCTGATCGCCGGTGGGGTCGAGCACCTGCGCGCGAGCGGCGAGCAGCGCAATTCGTCGCGCGTGCGCGTGGGCCGCGCGCAGGACACGCAGGCCATCGAGCGGCTGAGCTTCGTCGAGCTGGAAAGCTCGCAGCTGCGCAGCGACACGGTGAACCAGAACGCGCAGGCGCTGTCGCTCAACCATCACATCGTGCTGCGCCGCCTCGATAGCGTGCTGCTGCCCACCGACGGCTACAGCCTGTCGCTGCAGGGCGGCGTGGGCCGCGCGCACAGCAACTACGCGTCGCCCGGCCTCTTCACCCGCGCCTATGGCCGGCTCACCGCCTACAAGCCGCTCGGCGGCTCCTGGTATGGCCAGGCAAGGCTCGAGGGCGGCCAGGTGTTCGCAAAGGACGACGTCGGCCTGCCGGACACCAAGCTGTTTCGCGCCGGCGGCGACGACTCGGTGCGCGGCTACGCCTACCGCACGCTGGGCCCCATCGTGAATGGCAGCGTCGTCGGCGGACGCGTGTTGCTCACCGGCAGCGTCGAGGTCGCGCGGCCGGTGAGCGCGAAGATGCCGTCGTTGTGGTGGGCCGCCTTCATCGATGCCGGCCAGGCGGCCGACAACTGGCACGACCTGAAGCTCGCGCGCGGCTACGGCCTCGGGTTGCGCTGGCGCAGCCCGGTGGGCCCGCTGCGCGTCGACGTGGCTTACGGCGAGCAGGTGCGCCACACCCGGCTGCACTTCAGTGTCGGCATAGCTTTTTAAGCCCATGCGCCCCGCCCTGCGTTGGAGCCTCGTTGCTGCGTTGCTGCTTGTGGCGCTGCTGGCGGTGCTGGGTGCCGGCATCGCGTGGAGCATTCGCAGCGAGGGCGGCACCGCGTGGCTTCTCGCACGCGTGCCGGGACTCACGGTGCAGGTGCCGCGCGGTGCGCTGCTCGATGGTGACTTCGCAGCGCAGCGTGTGCAATGGCGCGGTGGCGACGGCACGTTGATCGTCATCGATCGGCTCGCGTGGGAAGGCCTGCGCGTGGCCCGCGCCGATACGCCGTCGCAGTGGCTGCAGCTGTCCTTCGCCAAGCTGTCGGCGCGGCGCGTCAGCGTGCAGCCGGGCCCGGGCCCCAAGGAGAAGCAGCCGGCGCGCGAACCGGGCGATCTCGGAATGCCCTTTGCGCTGCGTGCCGACGCGCTGGCCATCGACGAGCTGCGCTTGCCCGCGCTCGGCGACACGCCGCTGCTCGGTATCACGGCGCGCCTGGCCCTCGGGGACGCGCAAGGTGCGACGCACCGCATCGAGCGCCTGCATGCGCAATGGGATCGCGTGCAGGGCGATGCCACGCTGCAGCTCGCGACGCGCAAGCCCTTTGCGCTGCAGGCCAGCGTGCAACTGCGCCCGGCCACCGGCAGCGCGCCGACGCTGCCGTGGCAGGCCACGCTCGACGCACGCGGGCCGCTTTCCCAGCTGCAGCTCACGGCCGCGCTGCGCGGCACTGCGCCTGCGGGCAAGCCCGCGCCGGCGCTCGATGCCCAGGCCACGCTGACGCCGTTCGCCGCCTGGCCGATCGCTGCCTTGAGCGCCCGTACGCAGGCGCTGGACCTGTCGTCGCTGGCCAGCGGCTTGCCGAGCACGGCGATCTTCGGCGACGCGACGATCCGCAGCGAAGCGCTGAACCGTCCGATCGCCGTCGCGCTGCGCCTCGACAACCACGGTGCCGGGCTGTGGAACGAGGGCAAGCTGCCGCTGCGCCGCCTGGTCACCGAGCTCGGCGTGAGGCTCGACGCGAGCAGCGGCGTGCAGGTGCGCAGCTTCGACATCGAGCTCGGCAGCGCGCAGCAGGCTGCGGGCCGCATCGGCGGCAGCGGCCAGTGGCAGCGCGATGGGTTCGCGTTCGAGCTGCGCCTGGCCGACGTGCTCTCGCAGCGCCTCGACGCGCGCGCCGCCGCGCTGAGCATCACCGGCCCGATCACCTTGCAAGGCCGCGGCCTGCCCGGCGAGCCGCGCTTCGAGGCCGCGCTGCGCGCCGATCTGCACGGACAGCCGCTGCCGGCGCCCGGCGCGAAGACCGTGTCCCCGGCGGTGCAGGTGCGCTGGCAGGCGCAGGCGAGCAACGAGCGCATCGAGCTCGGCGAGCTGCATGCGCAAACCGGCGAGGCTCGCGCGACGCTGAAGGCGCACGCGCAACGCCAAGGCGCGAACGGCTGGCAGCTCAAGGCGCAGAGCCAGTGGACGGCCTTCGACCCGCGCCCGTGGTGGCGCGGCCGCGAGGATTCGCCGTGGCGCACCGGCCCGCACCGCATCAACGGCACGCTCAACCTCGACATCGCCGTCGCCGATGTCGCGAAGATCGATCTGCAAGCGCTGCGTGGCCAGGCCGAGGTGAAGCTCGACGACAGCCAGCTCGCCGGCGTGCCGCTGGCCGGCACGCTATCGCTGCGCGCACCCGGTGGCGCGCTCGACGGGGGCGCTTCGCTCGACGCGGCCGGCAACCACGTCGACGCGCAAGTGCACTGGCTCACTGCCGGCGACGGCCGCGACGATCGCTATCAGCTCGACGCCAAGGCGCCGGCGCTGGCCAAACTGGCGCCACTGCTGCGCCTGATTCCCGGCGCGCCGGCGATGACCGAAGGCTCGCTCGAGGCCAGCCTGCGCGCCAGTGGCCGCTGGCCGCGCGTCGGCAGCGAGGGGCAGCTCAAGGCCCAGGGCCTCGTCGCCGACGCCTGGCGGCTGTCGAGTGCACAAGCGCGCTGGACGCTCGGCACGGCGGCCGACAGCCGCATCGACGTGCAGGCCGATCTCGGCGCTG
>VBDL01000214.1 GCA_005884255.1 Betaproteobacteria bacterium
CGACCCGCTGGTCGGCGGGGCGATCAACGGGTCGACCTCGGCGATCTTGCGCGCGAGCGGCTCAATGACCGGGGATCCGAGCGCCCCCACCGGCTGGCGCGGCAGCATCGAGCAGATCACGCTCGTCAATGGTGGGCAGTCGCTGCTTGCCGCGCGTGAGCTGCAGATCGATGCGCAAGGCGGCGCGGCGCCATCCGTGTCGCTATCGCCGTCGCGCATCGAGCTGCTCGGCGCCGCGCTGCGCATCGCGCGTGCGCAATGGCGCGGCGGCGCGCAAGCGGCGCTCGATCTGCAGGCCCAGCTCGAGCCGATGGCGGTGGCGCCGTTGCTCGCGCGGCTGCAGCCCGAATACGGCTGGGGCGGCGACCTCGTGGTCGGTGGACACATCGACGTGCACAGCGCGCCGGGCTTCACCGCCGATGTCGTGTTCGAGCGCGCGCGCGGCGACCTGCAGGTGCGCGAGCCGGTGGCGCACACGGTGCA
>VBDL01000215.1 GCA_005884255.1 Betaproteobacteria bacterium
GCGTCGTCGTGCTGCACCAGCTCGGCAACCATGGGCCCGCGTACTACAAGCGCTATCCGCCGGAATTGCGGCGCTTCACGCCGACCTGCGATACGCCCGAGCTGCGCCGCTGCACGCGCGAAGAGATCGTCAACGCCTACGACAACGCGCTGCTCGCCACCGACCACTTCCTGGCGCAGACGATCGCGCTGCTGCAGCGCCTGTCCGCCACGCATGACACGGCGCTGCTGTACGTGTCGGACCACGGCGAATCGCTCGGCGAGAACAACATCTACCTGCACGGCCTGCCGTATGCGATCGCGCCGCGCGAGCAGACCGAGGTGCCGATGCTGATGTGGTTCTCCGACGGCTTCGCCAAGAGCCGCGGGCTCGACCTCGCTTGCCTTGTTCAGCGCGCGAAAGAGCCGACGAGCCACGACCATCTGTTCCACTCCATCCTGGGCCTGTTGGACGTGAGGACGTCGGTGTACGAACCCGCGTGGGACCTGACTGCTTCTTGCCGGCGATAGACTGCGGCGCATGACCCTCTCGCCCCCGATCACGCCACCGCAGCAGACCGACACCGCCTTGCGCGGCCAGGGCTTTGCGGTGCTCGACGCTGCCGGCCTCGCGCAACTGGCCGGCGTCGAGCGCGCCGCCTTCGATACCCTCGCGCCGTACTGGAACCACCTGCCGCCCGACCAGCACCTGCGCGATGGCGGGCGCTACCGCCGGCGGCGCCATTCGTGCTTCGTCGTCGACGGCACGCGGCTCACGCAGGTGCCGCACCGCGCGCACTGGCAGCCGGTGGAATACAACGCGCTGCACGGCGGCATCGAGCGCTGGTTCGAACCGATCCCCGCGGCGATGACCGAACAGCCGGCGTGGTCACGCCTGCTGCTGGGCTTGAGCGAGCGCGCGTCCGCGTTGCGCGGCCCGCAGGCCTGGTACGTGGAAGCGCATCCGTTTCGCATCGACACCAGCGACGGCATCGGCCGCCCGACACCGGAAGGCGCCCACCGCGACGGCGTCGACCTGGTGGCCGTGCTGCTCGTCGGCCGCCATGCCGTGAAGGGCGGCGAAACGCGCGTGTTCGCCGCCGACGGCCCGCAGGGCATGCGCTTCACGCTGAGCGAACCGTGGAGCGTGCTGCTGCTCGACGACGCGCGCGTGATCCACGAGAGCACGCCGATTCAGCCGCTGCAGCCCGATGCGCCGGGCTGGCGCGACACGCTGGTGCTGACCTACCGCGCCGGCGGGTTCCAGGGGCCCTAAGCGAAAGCGAGCTGATCGTGCAGATGCTGCGCGCACCGGCGCAGCGGCTCGCACGGCGAGCGCAGCGCGTAGCCGAAGCAGTCATCGGCGTAGTGCGCGTCGCGCTGCAGCCGCGCCAAGTCCACGTGCCGGCCCTCGGCGGCCATCAGCCATTTGAAGTCGACGAGTTCCAGCAGCTCCGGCTGGGTGGTGATGTGGTCCATGGCTCCCTCGGATGTGACATCTCGATGCTTCAAAGTTAGCCCGCTGCGCCGAGAAATGCATAGCTCATGTAGGGGACGACAAGCACCTAGTTCATGGGGAGGCACCAGCATTTAGACTGCGCCCACGTCCAACAAACCCAGTGAGACCCGCCACATGACCGAGCCCACGAAGCCCACGGCAGAAGCGAATTCCGACGAAGCGAAGAAGCGCCAGCGCGAGCAGGTGGAAAAGTTGCTCGCCGAAGCGCCGGTGACCAGCGACGGCAGCGCGCAGATCGGCGGCCGGCGCATGAACTACACGGTGAGCGCGGCCTTCGTGCCGGTGATGCCACCGCCGCTGGCCGATGACTTCGGCCAGCCGCAGGCGGCGATCTTCACCACCGCCTATCAGCTGAACGCGCCCCCAGGCGACCGCAAGCGGTCGCCGCCCCCCGAGGGGGTGAGTCAACCTTGGGGCGGCCCGGCGGTTGACTCGGACGCGCCGGCGCCGCGGCCGGTGTGCTTCGTGTTCAACGGCGGGCCGGGCTCGTCGTCGGTGTGGTTACACCTCGGGGCGCTGGGCCCGAAGCGCGTGACGATCAATGACGACGGCACGATGCCGCCGCCGCCCTACCAGGTGGGTGACAACCCGGACTCCTGGTTCGAGCACCTCGACCTCGTCTTCATCGATCCGCCGCACACCGGCTATTCGCTCAGTGCGAGCGACGATGCGCGCAAGAAGATGCTCAGCGTCGATGGCGACGTCGATGCGCTGGCCGAAGCCGTGCGCGCCTGGCTGGCGCGCAACAAGCGCTGGAATTCGCCGGTGTACCTGGCCGGCGAGAGCTACGGCACCACGCGCGGCGCGGCGTTGGCCGACAAGCTGCACGAGCTCGGCGTGGCGCTGTCGGGGCTCATCCTCGTGTCCTGCGCAATGGACCTGCAGTCGCTCGTGTTTGCGCCGCGCAACGACCTGCCGTATGCACTGTTCCTGCCCGCCTTCGCCGGCGTCGCGCAGTACCACGGCAAGCTCGGCGGCCCGCAATCGGAATCACCGCGAGCTGCGCGCACCGCCGCCGAGGCCTTCGTCGCCGAGGACTATCTCGGCGCCTTGCACCAGGGCGCACGGCTGGAGGGCAAGGCGCGCACGCGCATCGCCAAGCGCATCGCCGAGCTCACGGGCCTGCATCAAGCCTTGGTCGAAGAGAAGAACCTGCGCCTGAACGACACCGATTTCTTCTTCGAGCTGTTGCGCGACCAGGGCCGCATCGTGGGCCGCCTGGAGGCGCGCGTCACCGGCCCGATGGCCGCGCGCCGCACGCGCGACTGGGAATTCGACCCCGGCCTGGAGGCGCTGCTCGGCCCCTACACGATGGCCGCGCAAGCCTATCTGGCCGAGCTTGGCCTGCCGACGCAGCGGCGCTACGAAGTGTTCTCGATGGAAGTGAACAAGGCCTGGGACTGGAACCGCCGGGAGGGCGGCGAACCGGGCCGCGGCAACCAGTACGCCACCACCAGCGGCGACCTGGCGCGCGCGCTGCGCCGCAACCCGCACCTGCGCGTGCTGGTGGCCAGCGGCCACTACGACCTCGGCACGCCTTATGCGGCCACCGACTGGTCGCTGGCGCAACTGGACGCCCCGGCGGACGTGCTCACACGCGTCGAGCACCACTACTACGACGCGGGGCACATGATGTACACGCGCGAGGCCGACCTGAAGAAGCTCAAGGACGATCTTGCCCGCTGGCTCAGCGCCTGAGTCAGAACGCCAATATCGGCGCTCCGGCGCCGATTTCGGTGAGCAATCGTTGCCGCATTGACAAATATCCCCAGCAGTGGACGATGCAGTTGCCATCCGGTTACGGTCCCGGGCCGGTAGACAGGCGACAGTCCGGCCGGGTGGAAACAACCGCTCGCCCGAACAATGCCCGACAACCTGCTGAGCTGGATCACCCTGCCGTGGACGCTGCGACCCGACACCCTGCTCGGCGCCACGCTGCTGCTCATCCTCGCCGCGCTGCTGGGTGAGGTGGTGTGGCGCGCGCTGCGCTGGCCGCGCCTGATGGGTTACTGCATCGTCGGCACGGTGCTCGCGCTGTCCGGCGGCGGCCTGCACCCGATGGGGCCACCCACGGCCTTGCGCCTGGCCGTCGACGTGGCGCTGTCGCTGCTGCTGTTCGATGCCGGCTCGCGCCTGAACCTGCGCTGGCTGCGCAGCAACTCGCTGCTGCTGGCCACGAGCCTGGCCGAATCGGTGTTGTCGGCCATTGCCGTCTACATGGTGGCGCGGCTGTTCGAGGCGCCGGTGGTGGTGAGCCTGGCGCTGGCGCTGGTGGGCATGAGCGTGTCGCCCGGTGTGGTGCTGCGCGTCGTCAGCGAGTGCCACGCGGCCGGCCAGGTGAGCGAGCGCGTGATGGCCTTGTCGACGCTCAACACCTTGTACGCCGTGCTCGCCGGCCGCCTGCTGCACGGCTGGCTGCAGGTGGACAGTGCCGACGAGGTGTGGGGCGAGCTGGCGCGCGCGCTGTTCTCGTTCTGCGGCTCCTTCTTGCTCGGCGCGGGGCTGGCCATCGCGGTCGCGGTGATCGCGCGGCGGCTGGATCTGCGCAACGAGAACTCGACGATGCTGCTGCTCGGCTTCGTGCTGCTCGCGCTGGTGATCGCGAAGACGCTGCAGCTGTCGACGCTGCTGGTGCCGCTGGTGGCCGGCATCTGGCTGCGCAACGGCAGCGCACGGCCGTGGGTGTGGCCACGCCACTTCGGCACGGCCGGCGGCGTGCTCGTGCTGGTGCTGTTCGTCGCGGTGGGCTCGGCGTGGTCGCCGGCCGTGGTGATGGAAGGCGGCAAGCTCGCAGCAGCCGTGCTGGCGGCGCGCTTTGCGGCGAAAACGCTGGTGGTGGTGGCGCTCGCACGGCCGAGCGGCGTGTCGCTGCGCCAGGCGCTGGCGCTGTCCGTGTCGCTGCTGCCGCTGTCGGCCACCGCGTGGGTGATGATGCTCGACCTCGCCGCCGTGCCGAGCCCGTGGGTGCGCGAGCTGATGCCGGCCTTCCTGTCGGCGCTGGCCTGGATGGCCCTGCTCTGCTCGGCCCGCTGGCCGTGCTCTACGGCTTGCGCTATGCGCGCGAGATCGATACCGGCGAGATGGGAAGGCTGAAATGAGACCGACGCGAGCGTCGTCTATCGGCCCAATGCAGTCGATGGTGATGAACGGGCGGAATCAGGCCGCCGGGGCGCTGTGCGCCGCTCATGTCCCCCGAGCCGGGCTCTCGCCCGGCTCTCCTCCTTTACTTCGCTCTGCACAACGCCCCGCCGACCTGATCGGGCACCGTCGAAACACTTCGACGAGGTCAAACCCCGTTGCCAGACGAGGGTGTCGGGTGACCGGCGTAGTGAAGTCAAGGAGGAGGGCTTGGCCGCAGGCCAAGGCCGGGGGACATGAACGGAGCCGGTCACCCGGCGCCCTCGGCCCGTACGGACCGGCAGCAATGGACCGAACTGTGACGTCGAATGTGTCATGGCGCGGCCTCCGCCATCTGCCGCGCGATGCGCTCCACCACCGTGGCCACGTCGGGCAGCGTGTCTTCGTACAGCGGACGCAGCGGCAGCACCACGCCGCCGTCAGTGCGGAAGAGATGTCCGGCTGAGCCGATGCCGGGCGTCGACACGGGAATGAAGACGACCTCGCCTGCGGGCACCTCCAGCGCAGGATGGCCGAGGACCACGCGCGGCAGCGAAGTGAGCGGTACGGCGGGCGCGGGGCCGAAGCTGCTGGTCCACAGCAGCAGGTCCACCGCGCCGTCATCCAGCAGCCGTTGCGCATCGAAGCGCAGCGGATCGTGCTCCAGCCCGGCGCGGCCGGCATGCGTGCGCAGCGGTAGCCCCGACAGCCAGGTGGCCACCTGGTTGGCGCTGTAGGCGCCGTCGCTGCCCCCGAGCGAGAACGACGCGGCGCGCGTGTGGCGGTTGAGTGTGGCCACGAGCTGCTGCACGGCCTCGGCGATTAGCGCGCCGTGCGCTGGCAGTTGCGCGGCCTCCGATACGATCACAGCGTAGCGCGCGCCGCGCAGCCGCTCGGCCAGCGCGGCGAGCGCGGCATCGGCATCGATCACGAGGCGCCCGGCCACCAAGGCGTTGAGCAACGCCAGCGTGTCGAACAGGTCGCCTTGCGCGGCGATCGCTTCGCTGGTCACGCCGGGCAGGCCCTGCAACGCCGCGTCGGGCGCCGCATCGACGAACACCACGTGGCGCTGCGCGACCAGGTCTTCGCCAATGCCGCAGCGGCGAAAGAACTCCGGGTAGTGCTCGGTGGGCGAAGTGCCCAGGCAGATGATCAGGTCGGCGCGGTTGCGCAGCTCCGCGAGCGTCGTGTAGAAGACGCCGCGATCCTGCTGCGCGCGCAGGCC
>VBDL01000216.1 GCA_005884255.1 Betaproteobacteria bacterium
GACCTCCGGGGTGTCATCCCTAAGACACCATCAGGGTCATGCCGGTCGGGCCAATTCGGCAGATCAGGCCATGAACATGCCGCCGTTGACGTGCAGTTCGCTGCCGGTGATGTAAGACGCCTGCGGCGACGCGAGAAAGGCCACCGCGTCGGCGATCTCCTGCGGCGAGCCCAAGCGGCCAAGCGGAATCTGTGCCAGCAGCGCTGTTTTTTGCGCTTCGGGCAGCCCCTCGGTCATGTCGGTGGCGATGAAGCCCGGCGCAACGCAG
>VBDL01000217.1:0-4159 GCA_005884255.1 Betaproteobacteria bacterium
CATCGATCGCCGCATCGACTCCCGCCGCGTCGTTGACGTTCAGGGCGAGCCCGCGCCCACCGTGGTCGCCCAGCGCCTCGGTGATGTTCTGCGCACCAGCCTCGGTGGTGGCCGTGCCGACAACCTTGAGACCGCGTGACGCAAGCCCCATCGCGATGGCACGGCCAATGCCGCGCGATGCGCCGGTGACCAAGGCCACCTGACCCTCGAATGTCGTCGTGCTCATGCCAGCATCCCCCTGGCCTCGGCCAGCGAGGCCGGATCGAACACGGTGGTGCTCACCGCGTCGCCATCGATGCGTTTGACCATGCCGGCCAGTACCTTGCCGGGGCCGCATTCGAAGATGTGCGTCAGGCCGCGCGCGCGCAGGGCCTGCACGGATTCGACCCAGCGCACCGGCCCGAAGGCCTGGCGGTACAGCGCATCGCGGATCGCTGCCGCGTCGCTCTCGATCTTCACATCGACGTTGTTGATCAGCGGAATCGCCGGCGCGGCGAAGGCCGTGCTCGCCAGACGCTCCTTCAGCGCTTCAGCCGCCGGGCGCATCAGGCTCGAATGGAACGGTGCCGACACCGGCAGGGGCAGCGCGCGCTTGGCGCCCTTGCCCTTCAGCACTTCGCAAGCCTTGTCGACGCCGGCCTTGCTGCCGGCGATGACCGTCTGCTTGGTGTCGTTGAAGTTCACCGCCTCGACAACTTCTCCCGAGGCCACGGCCACCTCGGCACAGCCCGCACGCACCGCATCGGCGTCGAGGCCGAGGATCGCCGCCATGCCACCGGCGCCCACAGGCACGGCTTCTTGCATTGCTTGCGCACGGAAACGAACGAGCGGCAGCGCATCGGCCAGCGTCAACGCGCCGGCGGCCACCAGCGCGCTGTATTCGCCCAGTGAATGCCCGGCCACGGCGCTGGGCTTCAAGCCGGTGTCGGCGAGCCACGCGCGATAGCAGGCGATGCCCGCGGTGAGCATCACCGGTTGCGTGTTGGTGGTGAGATCGAGCTGCTCTTTCGGGCCTTCGCGGATCAGGCGGGCCACGTCCTCACCGAGCGCTTGCGAGGCTTCTTCCAGCGTCGCGCGCACGGCCGGGTGGTCGCCCCACGCGTCGAGCATGCCCACGGCCTGCGACCCCTGGCCGGGGAACACGAATGCGAATGCGGTCATCGCAACAGTCTTTGGTTCAGAAATCGAGGAGCACGGCGCCCCAGGTGAAGCCGCCGCCGACGCCTTCGAGCATCAGCGTGTCGCCGCGCTTGATCTTGCCGCTGCGCACCGCGGCATCCAGCGCGAGAGGAATCGAGGCTGCCGACGTGTTGCCGTGCTCGTCGACGGTGACGATCAGCTTGTCCATCGGCAGCTTCAGCTTTTTGGCCGTGCCCTGCATGATGCGGATGTTGGCCTGGTGCGGGATCAGCCAATCGATGTCGGCATCGGTCTTGCCGGCCTTCTGGAGAACCGAGCGCGCCACCTGTTCGAGCACGCCCACGGCGAGCTTGAACACGGCCGGCCCGTCCATCTTGAGCAGCGGGTCGCCGAGCGCCTTGCCGCCGGACACATGGCCGGGCACGCAGAGGATGTCGACATGGCGGCCGTCGGCGTGCAACTCGCTGGCCAGGATGCCCGGCGTGTCGGAGGCTTCCAGCACGACCGCGCCGGCGCCATCACCGAACAGCACGCAGGTGGTGCGGTCGTTGAAGTCGAGGATGCGCGAGAACACTTCGGCGCCGATCACCAGCGCCTTGTTGGCCGAGCCGGTGCGGATCATCGAATCGGCGACGGTCAGCGCGTAGACGAAGCCCGAGCACACGGCCTGCACGTCGAACGCAGCGCAACCATGCACGCCCAGCTTCTGCTGCACCAGGCAGGCGGCGGATGGGAACACCATGTCCGGCGTCGACGTGGCGACGATGATCAGATCGATCTCCGAGGCCTGCACGCCGGCGCTGGCCAGCGCCTCGCGCGCCGCGAGCACGGCGAGGTCGCTGGAGGCGACATCGGGCTCGGCGAAGTGGCGCGCGTGGATGCCGGTGCGCTCGACGATCCACGTGTCCGACGTTTCGATGCCGCGCGCGGCCAGGTCTTCGGCGAACTGCGCGTTGGTCACGCGCTTGGGCGGCAGATGGCTGCCAGTACCAGTGATACGAGAAAATTTCATGCGACTCGGGCCATCGTCGGATTGGCGCCGTCGGCGACGCCGATGGTGGCCGCTTCCGCGGAGTTGGCAGGCAGCGCCTGCAGGGTCTCGAGAATGCGATCGTGCACCCGATCGAGCAGCCGATTGCGGGCGGCATCATACGCGCGGTTCAAGGCCTGCTCGAAGGCGAAGGCATCGGACGAGCCGTGCGCCTTGAACACCAGCCCGCGCAAGCCGAGCAACGCACCGCCGCTGTAGCGGCGATGGTCGACCCGGTTCTTGAAATGATTGAGCACGGGCAGCGCGACGAACGCGGCCAGCCGCGCGAAGGCATTGCGCGTGAACTCCTGCTTGATCAGCGTGACGAACATCGACGCCAGGCCCTCGGCCGTCTTCAGCGCCACGTTGCCGACGAAGCCGTCGCAGACGACGATGTCGATCGTGCCCTTGAAGATGTCGTTGCCTTCGACGTTGCCGCAGAAGTTCATATGGCCGGCCGCCGCTACCGCGCGCAGCAGCTCGCCCGCCTTCTTGATCGCCTCGTTGCCCTTGATCTCTTCTTCGCCGATGTTCAAGAGGCCGACGGTCGGGTTCTCTTTGCCGTCCACCGCTGACACCAGCGCGCTTCCCATCACCGCGAACTGCAGCAGGTGCTCGGCCGTGCAATCGACGTTGGCGCCGAGGTCGAGCATCGTCGTGTAGGTGCCCAGCTTGTTGGGCAACACGGCGGCGATCGCCGGGCGGTCGATGCCCTCGAGCGTCTTGAGCACATAGCGCGCCACGGCCATCAGTGCGCCGGTGTTGCCGGCGCAGACGCAGGCGTCAGCCGCGGTGCGGCCCTCGGCATCGGCTTTCAGCTGCTGCAGCGCCACGCGCATCGACGAGTCGCGCTTGCGGCGCAGCGCGATCTCCAGCGGATCGTCCATCTCGACCACTTCGGTGGCGGTGACGACGGTGCAACGCGCCCAACCGCGCGCAGCGGCGAGCGCATCGTCGCGGCCGACGAGCACCAGCTCGGCTTCGGGGTGGCGTTCGAGGAAGGCGCGACAGGCCGGCAGCGTGACCGACGGGCCATGGTCGCCGCCCATGCAGTCGACAGCCAGGCGCACCGGCGAGAGCGGTGCGTGGCCGGGTACGGCGGTCGGATCGGGAGACAGATTCATGCGGATCGCAGGCGCGGTGACCGAGGGGCGGTCAGTGCGCCGCGAACGCTATCTTGAAGACAAGGGCCAAGCAAGCGGGATTCACCGCTTGTCGGCACGTGCGGACGCCTCAGGCGTCGGCCTTGGTCTTCAAGACCTTGCGGCCACGGTAGAAGCCCGTCGGGCTGATGTGGTGACGCAGATGCGTTTCGCCGGTGGTCGGCTCGATCGCGGTGCCCGGGGTGTTCAGGGCGTTGTGCGAGCGATGCATGCCACGCTTGGACGGCGACTTCTTGTTCTGTTGAACGGCCATGGAGATCTCCTGGGGGGCGAGGTCGGCCCCAAAGGCTGTCAATACTGCTGCCGCATCGCCTTACTGTAGGCGCCGGCCCATTGGGGGAAGCCAAGCAGTATAGCATGGCCGACTCAGCCGCCGCCCTTGCCGCGCAGCCCGGCGAGCACCGCGAAGGGGTTCGGCCGTGCATCGTCCTCGATGAGCTCGTCGGCCCGCGCCGGCAGCGGCGTGGGGCACTGCTCGTGGCGCGGCACCAGCGGCAGCGCAAGCAGCAATTCGTCCTCGATGAGCTCGCGCAGGTCCAGCGAGCGCGTCAGGGCAAGGACATCGTCATCGACGTCGGCATCGAGCGTCGCCGCCTCCTCCTCGCCGCGCACGAAGCGGATGCGGCGATCGACCTGCAGCGGCGTGTCCACCGGTTGCAGGCAGCGCTGGCACTGCAATGCCAGCCGCGTCGAGGCCTGCAGATGCAGCCACAGCTCGGGCTCGCCGACGCGCGGCTGCTGCCGCTCGCCGCGCGCTGTCCAGTCGACCGGGTGCGGCACCTCGCCGCCCGGCATCTGCGCGTCACGCAGGCGCTCGAAGGCGTCG
>VBDL01000217.1:4218-6533 GCA_005884255.1 Betaproteobacteria bacterium
CGAAGGAACGCCCTTTCATGCGGCCAGTGTATGCCGCGGGCAGCGCGACCCGGGCGGAGACACAATCTGCCCATGACGACCCTGCCACCTCTGATCCTCGGCTCGACTTCGCCCTACCGGCGCGAGCTGCTGCAACGCCTGAAGCTGCCGTTCGAGGTGATGTCTCCGCAGGTCGATGAAGACCCGCTGCCCGGTGAGGCGCCGGCGCTGCTCGCCACGCGGCTGGCGCTGGCCAAGGCGCAGGCGGTGGCCGCACAGCGGCCCGATGCCATCGTGATCGGCTCCGACCAGGTGGCCGACTTCGAAGGCATGGCCATCGGCAAGCCGGGCACGCATGAGCGCGCCGTGCAGCAATTGCGGGCAATGAGCGGGCACTCGGTGGTGTTCCAGACAGCCGTGGCGGTGGTGCGCCCTGCCACCGGCTACGCGGCCGCGCGCCTGGTTCCGGTCACGGTGCGCTTTCGCCGCTTGAGCGACGCCGAGATCGAGTCCTACCTGCGGGCCGAGCAGCCTTACGACTGCGCAGGCAGCGCCAAGTCGGAAGCGTTGGGCATTGCGCTGGTCGAGGCGATCAGTTCCGACGACCCGAGCGCGCTGGTCGGCCTGCCGCTGATCGCCACCTGCGCCTTGCTGCGCGAGGCAGGGCTGGACCCGCTGGTCTCGAAATGAGCGGCCGTCTGCTGCTGGTGCCCAACACGCTGGATTTCGGCATCGCCGGCGAAGGAAGCGCGCTGCAGGACGTGCTGCCGCATGGCGTGCTGCAAGCGGCTGCCGGACTGACGCACTGGGTTGCCGAGAACGCCAAGACCGCGCGCGCCTTTCTCAAGCGTGTCGATGCCCTGGTGCCGCTGGCCGTGCCGCTGCAGCAAATACAGATCGTCGAGCTGCCCCGGCCGGTGAAGGGCAGCGCGAAGAGCGCCGCGCCCGACCTTGCCCCGCTGCTCGCCCCCATCGAACACGGCCACGACCTCGGCCTCATCAGCGAAGCCGGATTGCCAGCCGTCGCCGACCCCGGTGCCGCGCTGGTCGCCGCAGCGCATGCGCGAGGCATCGTCGTCGTGCCGCTGGTCGGACCGAGTTCGCTGCTGCTGGCGCTGGCGGCCAGCGGCCTCAACGGGCAGAGCTTCGCGTTCGTCGGCTATCTGCCCGTGGATGCGGGCGCGCGCGCCGCACGCATTCGCGAACTCGAAGCCTTGTCACGGCGGGCCGAGCAGACGCAGTTGATGATCGAGACGCCTTATCGCAATGGGGCGCTATTCGCGGCGCTGCTGGAGCAGCTGCAGCCCGCGACGAGGCTCTCAGTCAGTTGCGGGCTGACGCTGCCCCAGGGCTTCACACGCAGCGACACCGTGGCCGGCTGGCGGCGGTCGCCCCTGGCAATGCCGAGCGACGTGCCTGCCGTGTTCTCGCTGCTCGCCTGAGGCGACGCTACGCCGTCTCGGCAACCTTCTTGGCGCCGAACAGCGCGGCCACCTTCTTCTTCGGCTTGATGTAGGCCGACAAGCCGCTGCGCGCGGGCGCCGCAGCCGGCGCCGCCTTCTTGTCCCACAGTGGCTCTTCCGCGTTGGCGTTGGGCACGTAGGGCTGGTCGAAGAAGGGGTCGCGCGACGCGGGGGTCGGCGTGCGCGGCCGGTAATCGCGCGACGCGAGGGCACGCTCACGCGACTCGTCGCCATCGTCGCGGCGCGGGCGGCGCGGCGGGCGATCGTCGTCCAGTTCCAGCGGCTCGAGTTCGATCTTCTTCTTGATCAGCTTCTCGATATCGGAGGTCAGACGCGTGTCGTCGCGCGTCACCAGCGTGATCGCCAGACCCGAGGCCCCGGCGCGGCCGGTGCGGCCGATGCGGTGCACGTAGTCTTCGGCGTTGAAGGGCACATCGAAATTGAACACGCCCGGCAGATCGGCGATGTCCAGCCCGCGCGCGGCCACGTCGGTGGCTACCAGCACGTCGACGTCACCCCGCTTGAACGCATCGAGCGCCTTCAGGCGCTCGTCCTGCGACTTGTCGCCGTGCAGCGCATTGGTGCGCAGGCCGTCGCGCTCGAACGAGCGCGCCAACCGTGCGCAGCCGAGCTTGGAGTTGACGAACACCAGGGCCTGGCCGAGCGAGCGCTCCTTCAGGAGCTTCAGCACGGCGGCGCGCTTGTCGTCAGGGCTGACGCTGTAGAAGCGCTGCTCCACGTTGGTCGCGGTGGCATTGGGCCGCGCCACCTCGACCAGCACCGGGTCTTGCAGGTAGCTCTCGGCCAGCCGCTTGATCTCCGGCGAGAACGTCGCGGAGAACAGCAGCGTCTGCCGCGCCTTGGGCAGGTAGC
>VBDL01000218.1 GCA_005884255.1 Betaproteobacteria bacterium
CGGCGGGCCGTCCTTGTCGAACGACAACAGCGGGCGCTCTCCATCTTTTGCTTGGGTGAGCGTGTACGCGCCCAGCTTGAACTGACGGCCGACGCTCGTCAGCTCGGGCCAGCTCACATGGCATGCCATGCACTCGAGGCCCGTCTGGCGCGCAAAGCTCGGGACGGCGTGGGCGGCCTCGCATGGCCACAGCGCAGAGAGCAGCGGCCATGCGACGCTCCGGGCGCGAGAGGTGCTCATGACTGACATCCTGGCCATCCACCGTCCACGTGTATTCCGTGGATGCCGTCGGCGGTTCAAGGGCTGCCGTCGAACATCGATCAGAAGTCGTAACCGACGCTGAGCACCAGCGTGCTGCGCCGCTGCGCGTATTCCGCGGGGTAAGTCCCGCCTGTGCTGCAGGCCACCCACGAGAGTTGCATGTCCCAATCGACCAGGCGAAGGCCGAGGCCCAAGCGTGCGTCGTAGCGCATTCGATCGGTGCCGGCCGGCATGTCGCCCGCCAGACGCGCGAGCGCGCCCAAGTGTGCGAAGGTACGCCAGGCAGGCGTGAGCGGCCTGCCGGCGTTCAGCTCGGCGTACAGGGTGCGCACGCTGCCGCCGAAATAGCGCGGCGCGTAATACAGCCGCGCGCTCCAGCCCTCGGCAAGGATTCCGCCGAAAGCCTCGGCGTAGTCATGGCCGGCGTCGCCGCCGAAGTGGTTCAGCGTCGCACCGGCTTCCCAAGCCCATCCCGTTGCCCTGCGACGCACGAAACCGGCGTAGGCCGTGGCCGCTGCACGCTTGGCTCCCGGCTCCAGTTCGACGTGGGCCAGCGACGCGCCCGCGTACCATCCGCGGGGATCGTCGTAGGCGAGACTCACGTGCAGGGTGGGATCTTCGCCGTTCAAGGAAATGCCGCGATAGCGATAGTCCGACTCCGCGACGATGCTGCCTCCCACTTGGCCGCAAGCGGCCGCCGAAAACAGCACAGGTGCGGCAAAGCGGGCAAGGCAGGAGAGCGGCAGCGGCGCTAGCACTTCATGGGTGGCTGGAGTCCGGGGCTGTGGCCGGCGCCGCGACGGAGCGGGAGCGCTCGACGGCACACGAGCACACGCGAGGGCCAACCACGCGCAGAAGTGTCGCGCAAGTGTCGATGTTGCCGGTGGGTAGCAACACCAAGGTCGCAGCCCGGAGGGCGGAAGGAGCGGAACTCACGCCGCCGAGCTCTCGCATCAGCGCTGCCAGGCCGGCCACATGGGCCGATGCGTAGGACGCGCCGCTCACGATCTGCCAGCCATCGCCAGGAACCGTGCTGGGCACGTCGCGCCCAGGCGCCAGCAAGACGTGGCCCCGCGCCTGCGACGCGACGTCGCTGACGGCCCACACGCCTGCGTGCGATGCGGGGAAGCCGCCGTCGGGCAGGCTCGCATCGAACGCGGCGACCACGGTGATGCCGCGGGCCAGCGCGGCATCGATCAGCTGTGCGAGCAGCCGGTCCGGAGGGCCGCTCAGGCTGAGGTTGACGATGTCGGCTCGCTGCGTGATCGCAAAGTGCAAGGCCTTCGCCAGGCTCAGCGTCGTGCACAGCGCGTCATCGCTCGACGCCTGCCAGCACGCACGCAAGGCCAGCAGCCGAGCCCGCGGCGCGATGCCCGCGATGCCGATTCCGTTGTCCGCGAGTGCCCCGATGATGCCGGCCACCGCCGTGCCGTGTCGCTCGTCGGCGTCGGGCCGGCCATCGATGAAGTTCTCGCGGACCACGACCTGGCCCGCCAAATCGGGGTGCGTCTGGGCCACGCCGCTGTCGACCACGGCCACGCGCACTCCGCTGCCGGTGGCCAGCTCGTGCAACTCGGCCAGGCGCCACGCCTGCGCGGCCGGCTGCGTGCGGTACAGCGGGTCGTTGTGCGTCGGCGCGGTTTCGATGCGGGCGCCTTGCCCGCGGTACACGTTGATCGGTTGCACCCAGGCCACGCGCGCATCGCGCGACAGCGCCTCGATCACACCCTCGCGCTGGCGCCCGGGCGCCAGCTGCATGACGTAGCAGTCCACGCCGAGCACCGGCATCGGCCAGTCGCTGACCAGTGACAGGCCGTGCTCGCGGGCCAGTCGAGCGGCCACGCCGCGGCGCGCGCCGTGACCCATGCCACCGCCATAGTCGCCCGAGTAGCCGGCGTCGGGGCGGAAGTGTTCGGGCGGAAGGTTCAGCAACACGAGGATCTGCTGCTTCGCGTCGTCGGCATCGGCCGGGGCATCGGCTGCCTGCGCGACGCAGGCCGCGGCGAACCACAGCAGCACGGCCAGCAGCGCACGCGTCATGGAGCGGGCCTCGCATCGAGCGACTCGGCCAGCGACACGGCCGGCTGCGCGCGCAGCCGGGCGATCGCCGCGGCATGGCCCTGGCTCGGCACGCTCAGCAGGTAGGCGTTGCTCGCGGTCGGCCCGTCCACCATGCGCGCGCCGCTGGTGCGCAGCGCGGCGCGGATCTGCTGCTCGGTCGCGTCGGCCTTGAACATCACCACCGCATTGGCCGCCGCGGCCGCGGCCGGTGCGCCCAGCGCGCGATAGGCGTCGCTGCCCGTGCGCGACAGCACGAGCAGCGTCGTCAGCAGCGCGATCACTGCGAACTGCGCGGCCAATGCCGAGAA
>VBDL01000219.1 GCA_005884255.1 Betaproteobacteria bacterium
CGATCTCGCGGCAGCCCAGGCCGTGGAAGTAGGTGAGGTCCATCACGGCACGCTGCTCGGCCGACAGGCCGTCCAGCGCCTTGGTGAGCGCCTCGCGCAGTTGCCACCGGCCTGCCTGCTCTTCGGGGCCGGGGCCGTCGTCCGCGCGCGGCTGCGCCTCGTCATCGGCCACCGGCTCGTCGAAGCGCTGCAGCGCCTTGAGCGCCTTGCGGTAAGCGATGGCAAAGATCCAGGTCGACACCTTGCAACTGCCGTTGTAGCTGTCGGCCCGATGCCAGACGACGAGCATCGTGTCATTCAGCACCTCTTCGACGATGCCAGGCCGGCGTATCACGCGCTCGAGGAAGCGCATGAGGCGCGGGTAGTAGGCGCGATACAGCTCTTCGAACGCGCGCAACTCTCCCGCGGCGATTCGGCTCACGAGCCGAACCTCGTCGCGCTCGACCCTTTGCATGTGTTGCGCCGCGGGGGTCGCATCCGCGTTCTGCCCGGTCGGGCTCTTCCGGCTGTGCAGCATCGGCGCCCTGCCTTCTTGCAGTTGATTCCCGGTGGGCACCGATCGGTTCAAAGGGGAGATCAGTCCCGTCGTCACTTGCCGACGGGTGGGATCGGAATGACGCCAGGGAAGACGTATGCCTGCAGCAGAGCGATGATGCCGATCACCGCCGCTCCGGCAATCGAGTGCCAGAAGACCGTGCGGAAGATCGGCCCGAGTGCGTGCGACCGCTCCTTCGGATCGTCATAGCATGCCGCGCAGGCCACCATGATGGACTGCGCATCGATCATCTTTCCCATCACGCCGCCCGTGGAGTTCGTCGCCACGATCAGGATCGGATTCAGATGGAGCTGTTGGGCGGT
>VBDL01000238.1 GCA_005884255.1 Betaproteobacteria bacterium
GGCTCGGCGCGCCGGTCGAGTTCAAGGACTTCCTGTGGGAAGCGCTCGACGACCCCGCGGCGCAGGTGTCGATGATCCAGACCGCCGAGAACCTGGCGAAGAAATACGGCATCACGCGGGAGGCGGTCGACGAGTTTGCGGCTTCCAGCTTCGCGCGCGCGCTCGATGCGCAAGCGCGCGGCTTCCACCCTGGCGAGATCGCTCCGGTGACGAGCGAGCGCTTCGAGCTCGCCGGCTACCAGCCGCGCGGCATCGAGCTGCCGCGCAAGGTGGAGCGGGTCGATGCCGACAACCATGCGCGGCCGACGCCGATCGAGACCTTGGCGAAGTTGAAGCCCGTGTATCCCGGCGGCGTGCAGACCGCGGGCAACAGCTCGGCGCTGGTCGATGGCGCCGCGGCGGCCATCGTCGCCAGCGGTTCCTACGTGCGCGACCGGCAGCTGAAGCCCTTGGCCCGCCTGCGCGCGGCCTCTGCCGCCGGTGTGCCGCCGGAGATCATGGGCATCGGCCCGGCGCCGGCGATCCGCGTGCTGCTCGAGCGCGCGGGGCTGTCGCTGAAGGACATCGGCCTCATCGAGATCAACGAGGCGCAAGGCGCGCAGATCGTGGCGGTAGAGCGCGAGCTGGGGCTCGATCGCGGCAAGCTCAATGTCAACGGCGGTGCCATCGCGCTCGGCCATCCGCTGGCGGCCACCGGCGCGCGGCTCACGCTGACCTTGGCGCGCGAGATGAAGTCACGCGGCGTGCGCTTCGGCATCGCGTCGGCCTGCGTCGGCGGCGGGCAGGGCATGGCACTCCTCATCGAGAACACGGACGCTTGATATGAACATCCAAGGACAAGCCGCGATCGTCACCGGCGGCGGCTCGGGGCTCGGCGCCCAGACGGCGCGCGAGCTGGCATCGCGCGGCGCGAAGGTCGCAGTGCTCGACATCAACGCCGAGGCCGCCGAGGCCATCGCGAAGGAGATCGGCGGCGTCGCCGCGCGCTGCGACATCACCGATACGGCAAGCCTCACCGAAGCGCTGGCGATCGCGCGCAAGGCACACGGCCCGGCGCGCCTGCTGATGAACGTCGCCGGCATCGGCACCGCGAAGCGCATCGTCGGCAAAGACGGCTCGCCGGCGCCGCTCGAAGACTTCGAGCGCGTGGTGCGCGTGAACCTGATCGGCACCTACAACGTCACGCGCCTGGCGGCCGCCGAGATGGTGGCGCTGCCGCCCGTGAACGACGACGGCGAGCGCGGCGTGATCGTGATGACCGCATCGGTCGCGGCCTTCGATGGCCAGGTCGGGCAGGAGGCCTATGCGGCATCGAAGGGCGGCGTCGCGGCCATGACCTTGCCGCTGGCGCGCGACCTCGCGCAATTCGGCGTGCGCGCGGTGACGATCGCGCCAGGCCTGTTTCTCACGCCGCTGCTGTACCAGCTGCCGCAAGAAGTGCAGCAATCGCTGGCCTCGAGCATCCCGTTCCCCAAGCGCCTGGGCAAGCCCGAAGAGTTCGCGCAGCTTGCGGCGAGCATCGTCGAGAACGCGTCGCTCAACGGCGAGGTGATCCGCCTCGATGGCGCGTTGCGCATGGCCCCGCGATGAAGACCACCACCCACACCGTCGACGTGCAGTTCGGCGACTGCGATCCCGCCGGCATCGTCTTCTTCCCGAACTTCTCGCGCTGGATGGATGCGGCGTCGCTCGCGTACTTCATGCAGTGCGGCGTGCCGCCATGGCGCGAGCTGGTGAAGACGCGCGGCATCGTCGGCACGCCGCTGCTGGAGATCAACACCAAGTTCCTGAAGTCGGTGACCTATGGCGAGCGCATCGTAGTGCACACGCATGTCGAGGAGTGGCGCGACAAGGTGTTCATCCAGGTGCACAAGGTGATGCGCGGCGACGAAGTCGTCTGCGAGGGGCGCGAGGTGCGCGCCTTCGTCAAGCGCGACGCCGACAACCCGGACCGGCTGCGCGCGGTTCCGGTGCCCGAGGACATCAAGGCGTTGTGCAGCTGATGAAACCGTTGGCGCCCTTTCTTGCCGCACTGGTGCTCGCTGGTTGCGCTTCGACGCCAACCACGCCGAAGCCTGGGCCGGCGGTCGGTGGTGCGCCGGCCATCGCATGCGAGCAGCTCGCGCAGCGCTTCGTCTATGCCGACACGCGCGTGACCTCGGTCGAGGCCGTCGCCGCGGGCAGCGTGAAGCTGCCGGGCATCGCCGAGCCTATGCCGGCGCATTGCCGCATCAGCGGGCGCATGCACGAGCGCGTGAGCCCGGTCGACGGCAAACCCTATGCGATCTCGTTCGAGATGCGGCTGCCCAGCGCGTGGAACGGGCGCTTCTTCTACCAGGCCAACGGCGGGCTCGATGGCTTCGTGACGCCGGCCTGGGGCGACATTCTGGGCGGCGGCACGCGCAGCAACGGGCTGCTCAAGGGCTTCGCGGTGCTCAGCTCGGACGCCGGCCACGCCTTCGAGCGCAACGTGCCGGGCATCGGCGCCGCCCTATTCGGCGTCGACCCGCAGGCGCGGCTGGATTACGGCTACAACGCCGTCGCGCAGCTCGCGCCGATGGCGCAGGCGCTGATCGCGGCCTACTACGGCAAGCGGCCGGACCGCTCGTACCTCGTCGGCACGTCCAACGGCGGCCGCCATGGCCTGGTGGCGGCGGCGCGGGACAGCGGTGGCTTCGACGGTATCGCAGTGACGACGCCGGGCTACAACCTGCCGCGCGCCGCTGTCGCACAGGTGTGGGACGCGCAGCAGTTCGCCCGCGTCGCGCGGCCAGACGCGAAGAGCGGCCGCCCCGATCTGCAGAGCGGCTTCACGAGCGCCGAGCTCGCGCTGCTGTCGGCGAAGATCCTCGAGCGCTGCGACGCGCTCGACGGCCTGGCCGATGGCATCGTGGCCGACGTGATGGGCTGCCAGCGCGCCTTCGACGTGCAGCGCGACGTGCCGAGCTGCACCGGCGCCGCTGGCGGCGATTGCCTGAGCGACGCGCAGAAGGCCGTGCTCGCCGCCGTGTTCGCCGGCCCGAAGACGCGCGACGGGCGCAGCTTCTACGCCGGCCTGCCATGGGATGCCGGAGTGCGTGGCAATGACTGGCGCGCGTGGAAGTTCGACTACAGCGTCGGCCCGCGCGATGCGATCGCGCTTGCCTACGTGTTCACGACGCCGCCCTCGTCGCCTTCGGTCGTGAACGGCCAGGGCACGAGCCTGATCGATTTCGCGCTGAAGTTCGACATCGACACCGACGCGCCGAAGATCTTCGCGCGAAACGAGCGCTACACGCAATCGGCGATGCAGTTCATGACGCCGCCGGATGCCGATGCGATGAGCGCCTTCGTTGCGCGCGGCGGCAAGCTGCTCGTCGCGCACGGGGCGAGCGACCCGGTGTTCTCGGCGCTCGACACGGTTGCCTGGTATGAGCGCTTCGTGGCGCGCCACGGCCCGGCCGCCGACGACCACTTGCGCTTGTACCTCGTGCCCGGCATGAACCACAGCCGCGGCGGCATCGCCACCGACCAGTTCGACCTCGTCGACGCGCTCGTCGCGTGGGTCGAACGCGGCGAGAAGCCGCAGGCGCTGGTGGCTGCCGCACGCGGGCCGGGGGCCAACGTCGTCAACAGCGAGCTGCCGGCGTCATGGGCGGCAAACCGCACGCGGCTGCTCTGTCCGTATCCGCAGGTGGCCCGCTACAACGGCCGTGGCGATACCGAGACGGCTGCGAGTTTTCACTGCAGCAAGCCCTGAGCCTTGCCGTCACACTCACGATCGAACACCGACAGGAGACATGTCCCGATGAAAGTTCGCCTCACCTTCGTTGCCGCCGTCGCCGCGCTGCTGGCCGCCGGCACGGCGCACGCCGACCTGACCGTCGGCGTCAGCCTGCCGCTTACCGGCCCCGCGTCCGGTCTCGGCCTGCCGATGCAGAACGAGTTCAAGCTGTGGCCGACGACGGTGGCCGGGCAGAAGCTCAACCTCATCATCCTCGACGACGCCACCGATCCGACCAACGGCGTGAAGAACGCCAAGCGCTTCGTGACCGAGGACAAGGTCGACCTGATCATCGGCTCGGCGGCCACGCCGGTGGCCATTCCGATGGCCGATGTCGCCGCCGAGAGCGGCACCGTGCAGCTGTCCGCGTCGCCCGCGCCGCTGCCGCCGGGCAAGGACACGTGGACCTTCCGCCTGCCGCAGTCCAACGGCGTGATGGCCACCGGCGTGATCACGCACATGGTGAAGAACGGCGTGAAGAGCGTCGGCTTCCTCGGCTACAACGATGCCTATGGCGAGAGCTGGCTGAAGGAGTTCAGCGCGCTGGCCGAGAAGCAGAACATCAAGATCGTCGGCGTCGAGCGCTTCGCGCGTTCGGACACCAGTGTCACCGGGCAGGCGCTGAAGCTGGTGTCGGCCAATCCGGATGCGATGCTCGTCGTCGCGTCGGGCAGCGGCGCGGCGATGCCGGAGAAGGCGCTGGTCGAGCGCGGCTACAAGGGCAAGATCTACCAGACGCATGCGGCGGCCACGCGCGACCTGATGCGCATCGGCGGCAAGGATGTCGAGAGCACCATCGTCGTCTCCGGCCCGGCGGTGATCGCCGAGCAGCTGCCCGACAGCCACCCGTCGAAGGCGGTGGCGGTCGACTTCGTCACCAAGTACGAGAAGGCCTATGGCTCCGGCTCGCGCAATCAGTTCGCCGGCCACGCGTACGACGCGTTGCTGGTGCTCGAGAAGGCCGTGCCGGTGCTGCGCGATGCCTTCGAGAACATGGGGCTGCTGGTGGTGTCGCACGGGGTGCTGCACTGGACCAAGGACGACCACTGGGGCTTCACCAACAAGACGCCGGTGATGTTGAAGGTCGTCAACGCCGACTGGAAGATCGAGTAAGGCACACTCGCGGCGCATGAGTTGTAGGGTGGGCTTTTAGCCCACCATGGCGCGTGGGCTGAAGCCCACCCTACCGGGCTTCCGACGTCTATGGATTTCTCGATCGCCAGCATCCTCGCGCTGGACGGCGCCACCAACGGCGCGGTGTATGCGCTGCTCGCGCTGGCCACCGTGCTGGTGTTCGCCATCACGCGCGTGATCTTCATTCCGCAAGGCGAGTTCGTCGCCTTCGGCGCGCTTACGCTCGCGATGCTGCAGCTGGGCAAGCTGCCAGGCACCGTGTGGCTGTTGCTGGCATTGGCCGGCCTCGCGGCGGTGCTCGATCTGCTGCAGGGCTTGCGGGCGCACCGCTCCCGGCCGCGGTGTCGGTGGTCGCCGCCTGGGCGGCGCCGCGCCAGTGGCCGCTGGCCGCGCAAAGCCTGCTCACGCTGGCCATCGTCACGCCGCTCGGGCCGCTCGTGTATCGGCTGGCCTACGAGAAGCTGGCCGACGCGACCGTGTTGGTGCTGCTGATCGTCTCGGTCGGCGTGCATTTCGCGCTCACCGGCCTGGGCCTCGTGTTCTTCGGCGCCGAGGGCTTTCGCAACCCGAGCTTCTGGGATGAGCGCTTCTCGCTCGGCGCGGTGAGCCTGTCGGGCCAGGCGCTGATCATCTTCGGCGCGTCGATCGCGCTGATGGTCGGCCTGGCGCTGTTCTTCGGCCGCACCTTGCACGGCAAGGCGCTGCGCGCCACCGCGGTGAACCGGCTCGGCGCGCGGCTGATGGGCATCTCCACCTCGGGCGCGGGCCGGCTGAGCTTCGGCCTCGCGGCCTTCATCGGCGCGTTGTCGGGCCTGCTGATCGGGCCGACGACGACGATGTTCTACGACTCGGGTTTTCTCATCGGGCTGAAAGGCTTCGTCGCGGCGGTGTTCGGCGCGCTGTCGAGCTATCCCGCGGCGGCGGTGGGCGCGATCATCGTCGGCCTGCTCGAATCCTTCGGCTCCTTCTGGGCCAGCGCGTTCAAGAAGGTCATCGTCTTCACCTTCGTCCTGCCGGTGCTGCTGTGGCGCTCGTTCCAGCACGGTGCACACGAGGACGAAGAATGATCACCCGCAATCCTTTCTTCCTCGCCTTCGTGGTGCTAATGGCCGCGCTGCCCGCGCTGCCGGTGCCCGAGTTCTGGATCACGCAGCTGAACTACATCGGGTTGTATGCGCTGGTGGTCATCGGTCTGGTGCTGCTGACCGGCGTGGTCGGCCTCACGTCGTTCGGCCAGGCGGCGTTCGTCGGCATTGGCGCCTACACCGCGGCCTACCTCGCGGTGGCGCAGGGCTGGTCGCCGTGGCTGACCTTGCCGATGGGTCTCGTGCTCACCGCGATCGGCGCGCTGGTGCTCGGCTGGGTGACCTTGCGCATGTCGGGCCACTTCCTGCCACTCGCGACCATCGCGTGGGGGCTGTCGCTCTTTTACCTGCTCGGCAACATCGACGCACTCGGCAAGTACGACGGTCTGCTCGGCGTGCCGGCCATCGGGCTCGGCAGCGTGCTGCTGAACACAGGCCGCAGCTTCTACTGCCTGCTGTGGGCACTGGTCATCCTGGCCGCGCTGCTCGTGATTCACCTGCTCGACTCGCGCCCAGGGCGCGCGCTGCGCGCGGTGAAGGGTGGCACGACGATGGCTGAGGCGATGTGCATCAACACCTATGCGGTGAAGGTCACCGCCTTCGTCATTGCCGCGCTGCTCGCGAGCGTGTCGGGCTGGCTGTTCGCGCACTTCCAGCGCACCGTGAACCCGTCGCCTTTCGGCCTGAAGATGGGCATCGAGTACCTCTTCATGGCGGTGATCGGCGGCGTCGGCCATGTGTGGGGCGCGCTGGCGGGCGCAGGCTTGGCCAAGCTGCTCGAAGATCAGCTGCAGGTGTGGCTGCCGCGGCTGCTCGGCTCCAGCGGCAACTACGAGATCATCGTCTTCGGCCTGGTGCTGGTGCTGGTGCTGCAGTACGCGCGCGACGGCGTGTGGGCCTTCGTCGCCGCCAAGCTGCCGCGCAAGGCGCGCGCGGTCGACTGGCACGACGCGCCGCCGCTGCCCGAGCGCGCGAAGCCCGCGCACGGCGAGCTGGTGCTCGATGTGCAGGCGGTGCGCAAGGAGTTCGGCGGCCTGGTGGCGGTGAACGACGTCAGCTTCCAGGTGCGCGCGGGCGAGATCGTCGGCCTGATCGGGCCCAACGGCGCGGGCAAGTCCACCACCTTCAACCTCGTCACCGGTGTGCTCGGGCTGACGCGCGGCAACGTCACGCTGCGCGGCGAAGCGGTGGCTGGCCACCCGTCGCGCGAGATCGCGTCACGCGGCGTGTCGCGCACCTTCCAGCACGTGAAGATGATCGCCGGCATGAGCGTGCTGGAGAACGTGGCGCTCGGCTGCCACCGCCGCGGCGTCAAGGGCATCGTCGCGGCGATGCTGCGGCTCGATCGCGCCGAAGAGAAGCGCCTGCTGCGCGAGGCCGAACGCCAGCTCGCGCGCATCGGCATGCAAGGGCTGATGCACGAGCAGGCGGGGAACCTGGCACTCGGCCAGCAGCGCCTGATGGAGATCGCCCGTGCGCTGGCCAGCGACCCGGCGCTGCTGCTGCTCGACGAGCCGGCCGCCGGCCTGCGCCACAAGGAGAAGCAG
>VBDL01000239.1 GCA_005884255.1 Betaproteobacteria bacterium
CGCTGGCGTCGGTGCAGGGCTGGGTGGCCGAGCGCGTGTGAGACGGTTCCTCCTTGTCGCAATGCTGCTGTGCTCGATCGCGCACGCGCAGCAGCGCGTCGAAGTGCCCAACGCCGAGGGCTGGCATGCACTGGTGCTGGACTCGCTGACGCCGCGTGGCGAGAAGGAACTGTGCACGCAGAAGCACGCCGATCGGATGGTGACCCAAGTGCATCGCCGGCGCGATGCGCTCGGTGCGCTGCAATGGCTGGCGGCGCGGCCCGATGTCGATGCGCAGCGTATTGCGTTGCTCGGCTGGTCGCATGGCGGCAGCGCCGTGCTGGCCACGACGGAAGCCGCTGACTTCGAAGTGCGAGCCGCGCGTGTGAAGCCCCACGCGGCCGTGGCCTTTTATCCGGGTTGCGCCGACGCGCTGAAGGCGCGCTACCGGCCCGCCGCGCCGCTGCTGCTGCTGGTCGGCGCCAATGACGACTGGACCGCGCCGCAGCCGTGCGAAAGGCTGGCGCAAGGCCATGGGGGCTTGGTACAGATCGAGGTGTATCCCGACGCCTACCATGGCTTCGATGGGACGGCGCCGGTACGCCTGCGCGCCGACGTGCCCAACGGCGTGAATCCGGGGCAGGGCGTGCACGTGGGCGGTGACGCCGCGGCGGCCGCCGCATCGCGGCAGCGCCTGCTGAGCTTTCTTCACGAGCAACTGGACGGAGCCGCGCGATGAGCAGTACCAAGCAGAACACCGAGGCCGAGATCCAGGCCTTCGCGGCCGTGTGCGAGCGGCTCGCCGGCTTCACCGAGCGCATCTCGGTCGAATGGGCGGACGGCTACCTCACCGCGCTGTGTGCCGGGCCGCGCGCCATCGCCATCGACGAATGGCTGCCGGCGCTCGCGGGCGATGCCTTCGAGCGCGCCTTCGCCGACCCCGAGGACGTGGCGCAGGCCCTGCAGGCCCTGCAGGCGCGCTGGAATGTCATCGCTGACCAGCTCGACCCTGGCCGCCTGCTCGACGATGAGGACGTGCTGAAGCTGAACCCGCTGATGGCGGAATGGAGCGACGAGGACAAGCAGCGCGTCATCGACGAAGGCAAGCTGTCGGGCGATGACGCGCAGTTTCCTGCGCTCGGTGAGATCTGGGCGCTGGGCTTTCTCGATGCGACCGAAGACTTCGCCGACGACTGGCCGGCGCCGGATCTCAGCAGCGACACCGGCCAGTACTACGACGAGTGCCTGGCCCGCGTCACGGCGCTGATCCTCCCCGAGGGCAGCGACGACCTGCGCGAGCATCTGCAGTCGCTGTACTCGGGCCAGCAGTTGTCGCGCGACGAGCTCGTCGACGAGGCCCCGCCGACGCGCCGCGTCGAGAAGACGCCCGGCCGTAACGACCCGTGTCCCTGCGGCAGCGGGAAGAAGTACAAGAAGTGCCATGGCGCTCAGTAGCTGCAATGCCCCCACGCAGCCCCGGGGTCGGCCGGGATGGCATTGCGCCGCCGACGGCGCTAACATGCCCCGAGCAGAGACGGTAGTGCACTGGTAGTTCCTTGTTAGTTCCCTTGGCGCCGGTTTCCCGGCAAGGGGGGTACGCATGGCATTGGCAATAGCGCTCGTGCTGATCGCTGTGGGCGCGGTGGTCTTCCACTGGTGGAGCCCGTGGTGGTTGACACCGCTGGCCTCCAACTGGGGGCTGATGGACGACACGCTGATGATCACGATGGTCATCACGGGGGTCGTCTTTGTGGCGATCAACCTGTTCATCGCCTATGCGATCTGGCGCTACCGCCATCGCCCCGGCCACAGGGCACATTACGAGCCGCACAACAAGAAGCTCGAATGGTGGCTCAGCGCCATCACCACCGGCGGCGTGTGCGCCATGCTCGCGCCGGGTCTGTGGGCCTATGCCGACTTCATCTCGCCGCCGAAAGACGCGATGCTGGTGGAGGTCATCGGCCAGCAGTGGCTGTGGCGTTTTCGCCTGCCCGGCCAGGACGGCAAGCTCGGCCTCACCGACGTGCGCTTCGTCGCCCCCGACAACCCCTTCGGGCTGAACCCGAACGACCCGAGCGGGCGCGACGACGTGCTGATCGACGCGCCCGAGTTGCATCTGCCGCTGAACCGGCCCGTCAAGGTCGTGCAGCGCTCGCTCGACGTGCTGCACAACTTCAACGTGCCGCAGTTCCGCGTGAAGCTCGACCTGGTGCCGGGGCTGGTGACCACGGTCTGGTTCGTTCCCACCAAGGCCGGCCGCTACGACATCCAGTGCTCCCAGTATTGCGGCGTGGCGCACTACAACATGCATGGTCATGTGGTGGTCGAGCCGGAAGACAAGTTCCAGGCCTGGCTGGCCGCGCAACCGACCTTGACGCAGTTGGCCGCCAAGGCCAGTGCCAAGGCGGCCGGCAACCCGCTGGTCGCGCAGGGCCGCGATATTGCGCAAAGCAAGGGTTGCGTGGCCTGCCACAGCGTGGACGGCAAGCCCGGGGTCGGGCCGACGTGGAAGGGCTTGTACGGCAAGACGGAATCGCTGGTCGGCGGCGCGGCCGTGAAAGCCGATGACGCCTATCTGAAAGAGTCCATTCTCGAGCCCAACGCAAAGGTCGTGCAGGGCTTCTCCCCCGTGATGCCGCCGCAGAAGCTGAGCGACCAGGAAGTGGCCGCGCTCGTTGCCTACATCAAGGATGTGAAATGAGGCCCCCGGTATGACTGAAGACGCCGAGTTGCACGAACCGAAGAGCTGGGTCACCAAGTACGTCTGGAGCCAGGACCACAAGGTCATCGCCATCCAATACTCGATCACGGCGATCGTCGTGGGCATCGTCGCGCTGGTGCTGTCGGACCTGATGCGGCTGCAGATCGGCTTCCCCGGCCGGCTGCCCTTCATCGACCAGACGCACTACTACCAGTTCGTCACCATGCACGGGATGATCATGGTGATCTACCTGCTGACGGCGCTGTTCCTCGGCGGCTTCGGCAACTACCTGATCCCGCTGATGGTCGGCGCGCGCGACATGGTGTTCCCCTACGTGAACATGCTGTCGTACTGGGCCTATCTGCTGTCGGTGATCATCCTGCTGGCCAGCTTCTTCGTGCCCGGCGGCCCCACCGGAGCGGGCTGGACGCTGTACCCGCCGCAAGCCATCCTGCCCGGCACGCCCGGCACCGAATGGGGCATCGTGCTGATGCTGGTGTCGCTGGTGACCTTCATCGTCGCGGCGACGATGGGCGGCCTGAATTACGTGACGACGGTCTTGCAGGCGCGCACGCGCGGCATGACGATGATGCGCATGCCGCTCACCGTGTGGGGCATCTTCATGGCCACCGTGCTGGCGCTGCTCGCGTTCCCGGCGCTCTTCGTCAGCGGCATCATGATGCTGTTCGACAAGTTGCTGCACACGAGCTTCTTCATGCCGGCCATCACGTCGATGGGCCAGCATCTGAACTACAAGGGCGGCAACCCGATCCTCTTCCAGCACCTGTTCTGGTTCTTCGGCCACCCCGAGGTCTACATCGTCGCGCTGCCGGCCTTCGGCATCATCTCCGACCTCGTCAGCACGCACGCGCGCAAGAACATCTTCGGCTACCGGCTGATGGTGTGGGCCATCATCGTCATAGGCATCCTCAGCTTCGTCGTGTGGGCACACCACATGTTCATCAGCGGGATGAATCCGTACTTCGGATTCTTCTTCGCCACGACGACGCTGATCATCGCGATCCCCACGGCGATCAAGGTCTACAACTGGGTGCTCACGCTGTGGCGCGGCGACATCCACCTGACCACGCCGATGCTCTTCGCCATCGGCTTCATCAGCACCTTCGTCATCGGCGGGCTGACGGGGCTCTTCCTCGGCAACGTCAGCGTCGACATCCCGCTGTCGCAGACCTACTTCGTCGTCGCGCACTTCCACATGGTGATGGGCGTGTCGCCGATCCTCGTGGTGTTCGGCGGCATCTATCACTGGTATCCGAAGATCACCGGCCGCATGCTCGACGAGACGCTGGGCAAGCTGCACTTCTGGGCCACCTTCCTCGGCACGTATGCAATCTATTTCCCGATGCACTACCTCGGTTTCCTCGGCATGCCGCGGCGCTACTACGCCTACGAGGGCTACTCGTTCATCCCGCAGTCCGCGCACGACCTGAACGTGTTCATCACCGTGGCCGCGCTGCTCACCGGCGCGTCGCAGATCGTCTTCTTCTACAACCTCGTGTGGAGCTACTTCCGCGGCGAGCCGGCGGGCTCGAACCCGTGGCACGCGACGACGCTCGAATGGCAGACGCCGCAGACGCCGCCGGTGCACGGCAACTGGGGCAAGACGATGCCGGTGGTGCACCGCTGGGCCTACGACTACAGCGTGCCGGGCGCGAAGGACGACTTCATTCCGCAGACCGTCGCACCGGAAGACGTGGTCTCCGCCGAAGCGCAGATCGCCAAGGGGATGGGCAAATGAAGACGCCACCGTCCGTCGGTGCCGGACTCGTGGGGTACGGCGGCGAGCCGTCGCATGGCGGGGCGCTGACGCATCGCTCGCCGGCCAAGGTCTTCATCGGCTTGCTGCTGGTCGTCATCAGCATGCTGTTCCTGCTGTTCAGCCTCGCGTATCTGGAGCGCTCGCGTGTCGGCGACTGGCAATGGCTCGCGGGCTTCGCCGGCGCGCCGTTGGCGAGCACCGGGCAGCTGTGGTTCAACACCGCCTTGCTGGCCGCGAGCAGTGCCGCGCTGCAGTGGGCGCGCATGGCGGCGCGGCGTGAGCAGGCGCCGGCGGTGCGCCACGGCGTCGTCATCGGCGCGGCGCTGGCCGTGGGCTTCCTCGCGGGGCAGATCAACGTGTGGCAAGACCTCGTCGCGCGCGGCCACCTCGCGGCGGCGAATCCGGCCAACGGGTTCTTCTACCTGATCACCGGCGCGCATGGCGCGCACCTGCTGGGCGGGCTGATCGCCTTGTCGGTGGTCGCCCTGCTGCTCAAGCGCGGCGGCGTCGCGCGTGCCCGCACGAGGCTGGCGCTGTGCAGCGTCTACTGGCACTTCCTCTTCGTGCTGTGGCTGGCGATGTTCGCGCTGCTCGCCAGCCCGCGCGATGCCCTCGAAGGCTTTGCCGCAATCTGCGGTTTCAGGTGAACACGATGGCTGCCATTCCGTCACTGGAAACGAAAGAGCCGGCCGGCGCTTGGGCAAGCATCGTCGCCGACTGGTCGTCGGACCGCCAGGCCTTCAAGGTGCCCTGGGGCAAGGCGATGATGTGGATCTTCCTGCTCTCCGACACCTTCATCTTCAGCTGCTTCCTCACCGGCTACATGACGGTGCGCATCTCGACGACGGATCAATGGCCGAACCCGAGCGAGGTGTTCGCGCTGAACATCGGCGGTGCCAACATCCCGCTGATCCTCATCGCGATCATGACCTTCATCCTGATCAGCAGCAGCGGCACGATGGCGATGGCGGTGAACTTTGGCTACCGGCGTGACCGCAAGAAGACCGCGGCGCTGATGCTGGTGACGGCGCTGTTCGGCGCCACCTTCGTCGGCATGCAGGCCTTCGAGTGGTCGAAGCTGATCTTTCACGAAGGGGTGCGGCCCTGGGGCAACCCGATGGGCGCGGCGCAGTTCGGCTCAAGCTTTTTCATGATCACCGGCTTCCACGGCCTGCACGTCAGTGCCGGGGTGGTGTATCTGTCGATCGTCGCGGCGCGCGTGCTCAAGGGGCGCTACGAGAAGAAGGGTTACGAGATCGTCGAGATCGCCGGCCTGTACTGGCACTTCGTCGACCTCGTGTGGGTGTTCATCTTCGCGTTGTTCTACCTCTGGTAGGGAGATCGATCATGGATCATGCCGCCACCGCGACCGCCGGGCATGCTCAAGGGCAGCAGCACCAGCAGCATCCCATTGGCCTGTACCTCACGGTCTGGGGCTTCCTCTTCGTGCTCAGCACGTTCTCGTACCTGGTCGACTACTTCCACTTCCAGGGCCTGCTGCGCTGGTCGCTGATCCTGCTGATCTTCGCCATCCTGCTGCCGCCCGGGGCGATCCTCGTGCTCGTGGGCTTGATGGCCGCGGAAGGCGACTACACGTTCTTCACACGGGGGCTGTTCTTCGGCCACTGAAAATTCCTCGTTCCTCCAAGGAGGTGGTATGAGTAGGCGCTTGTATTTCGTACTTCCCGATCTCGACAGCGCGAAGAAGACAGCGAACGATCTGCTGCTGTCGCGCGTCGAGTACCGGCAGATGCACTTCCTCGGGCCCCGCGACATGCCGATGGGCGAGTTGCACGAGGCCAGCTTCCTGCAGAAGTCCGACGTGCGCCACGCGCTGTTCCTCGGCGCGGGGCTGGGCATCGTCGGCGGCATGGTGCTCGGGCTGTACCTGAAGCTCACGCCGATCGGCAGCTACACCTTCGATGTGGGCACGCTGATCCTGTGCGTGATCGGCGGCGGTGTGTTCGGCGCCTGGGCGTCCACGCTGATCGGGGTGTCGACGCCGAACACGCAGCTCAGGCCCTTCGAGAAGGACATCGAGGACGGCAAGATCCTGATGATGATCGACGTGCCGGTGTCGCGCGTGCAGGAGATCGAGGAGATGCTGCACAAGAGCCATCCGGAAGCGATCGACCGCGGCATGGAGCCGACCACGCCGGTATTTCCCTAGGCGTACTCGAGTTCCTTCGCCTTGCCGCTGAAGACGCGGTAGGAGAACACCGTGTAGCCGGCGATCGCCGGCACCGTGATCGCGCAGCCGACGAGGATGAACTCGAGCGACTTGGTGGCGCTGGCCGCTTGCCACGCGGTCAGCTGGTCCATCACGACGAAGGGATAGAGGCTGTAGGCGAGGCCCAGCGCGCCGAAGAGGAACACTCCCAGCAGCAGCACGAAGGGCAGCCAGCACAGCTTGCCGCCATCGGGCCCCGCGACGCGATGCGAATTGAGCAGCGCGCGCAAGCCGATCAGGGCTGCGGCCGTGGTCAGCGGGATCGGCAGCAGCGCGATGAACTCGGGCAGCACGAACCACTTGCCGCGCACCGTGGGGCTGACCCACGGCGTGGCGATCGAGATCAGTGCCATGCCGACGACCATCGGCGGCCACGCGATCTTGGCCCAGCGCACGGCGAGCTGCTGCAGCGGCCCCTCCGTCTTCATGA
>VBDL01000208.1 GCA_005884255.1 Betaproteobacteria bacterium
CGTGTGGCGCGGTGCCGGCTGGTGCGGCGTCGCCGCCGGCCGGGCCGGAGGAGGCCGAGCCGCCTTCGGCCGCTGCGGCAGCGGGATCGGCTTGCGGCGCCAGCGCCGTGATGTCGCGCAGGTCGCGCGGCGTCAATGGCGCCACCGACAGCCGCATGCCCAGCTGCAGCGCGCGCTGCTCCAGTTCGGGCTGGCTCCAGTCCGGCCGGATGACCAGCGCGATGCCCGCGTCGGGCAACGCCTCGCGCAAGCCGCGCAGGTCGCAGCCCGGGGCGAGCACGTGCTCGGCCACCACCACCAGCGGCGGCAGCGCCTCGGCGCTCAGTCCCGGCGCCGGGCCGCTCCCAAGCCGGGACTGAACCCCCTCGGGGGGTGGCGCGGTACTCCGCGCCGGGGGCGAACACCTCAGCGTGCGCGCTTCGGCGCAGGCGGCGTCCAGCCCCGGCAGCACGCGCCAGCGCCAGTGCAGGCGCTCGAAGCGGCGGCCCATCCATTCGCCGAGATCGGTCTGGCGGTAGATCAGCCACATCGGGCGCGCTGCTCCCGGGTCCGCGGGCGCCGCGAGCGCCGGTTGCGGCCCCAGCGCCAGCGGCACGTCGAGCGTGAAGGAGGCACCGTCGCCAAGCGCGCTGACGAGTGACAGCTCGCCGCCCATCGCGCGCGCCAGGCTGCGCGCGATCGACAGCCCGAGCCCGGTGCCACCATGGCGGCGCGCCAGGCTGGCATCGCCCTGCACGAAGGCGTCGAACACACGCGCCTGCGCGTCGGCATCGAGCCCCGGGCCGGTGTCGGTGACATGCACGCGCACGCGCACGCGGTGCTCGTCCAGCGGCTCGAGCTGCGCCAGCACCGCCACATGGCCGTGATCGGTGAACTTCGCCGCGTTGCCCAGCAGGTTGGTGATGACCTGGCGCAGCCGTGCGCGGTCACCGCGCACCGAGGTGGTATCGCCCTCGTAGTCGAAGCGCCAGCCCAGACCCTTGGCGCGCAGTTGCGGCGACACGCCGCGGATGGCCTCGGCCAGCAGGTCGGCCAGGTCGAAGGGTTCGTCGGCCAGCACCAGCTTGCCGGCGGCGACGCGCGAGAAGTCGAGCACGTCGTCGATGATCTTCAGCAGCGCGTCCCCCGACTGCCGCGACAGCTCGAGATAGCGCTGCTGTACCGGCGATTGCGCGACGCGCAGCGCCAGGTCGGTGAGCCCGAGCACGCCGTTCAGCGGCGTGCGCATCTCGTGGCTCATGTGCGCGAGGAACAGCGACTTGGTCTCGTTGGCGCGCTCGGCCTCGGCGCGCTGCGCCTCGGCCTGCGCCAGCGCGGCCTCCAGGCTTGCGGTGCGCTCGCGCACCAGTTCCTCCAGGCGCTGCCGGTGCTGCTCGATCTCTTCGCGCGCCTGCACCTGCTCGTGGATGTCGGCCAGCATGCCGGTCACGTGGATGCGGCCATCGTCGCCGCGGTGGGCGCGTGCGCGCAGGCGGAACCAGCGGTACTCACCCGATTTGCAGCGCATGCGCAAGGCGCTGGACATGCGCTGCAGCCGCTCGATCGCCGCATCGGCCTGCGCGCCGTAGATCGGCGCGTCGTCCTCGTGCAACAGTTCGAGCAGCGAGCTGCGCCGCGGCGCCAGCTCGCCCGGCGCATAGCCGAGCAGCTCGATCAGCCGGTCGGACAGGAACATCGCGTCCTCGTCGGCCACGCGCTCGAACAGGCCCTCGTCGCTGGCGCTCACCGCGTGCTCGAAGCGCTCGGTCATCTGCGCCAACGCGAGCGCCGCTTCCTTGGCCTCGGTGACGTCGGACAGCGCGCCGGCCACGATCTCGGCGCGCCCGTCGGCGCCGGCCCACACGCGGCCGCGCCCGCGCACCCAGCGCCAGCGGCCGAGGCCGTCGTGAAAGCGCACCTCGTAGCTGAACGGCTGCAGCGTGCGGATCGCTTCGTCGTGCGCCGCCTGATAGCCACCGATGTCGTCCGGATGGATGCGTGCATTGACGACGCGGCGATCGTCGGGCAACTCATCGCCGAAGCCGAACATCGCGCGAAAGCTCGGCGAATACCAGCTCTGCTGCGTGCGCAGGTTGCGCTCCCAGAAGCCGTCGTGCGAGCCGGCGAGCGCGCGTTCGAGCCGCGCGATGCGCTCAGCGTCGGTTTCTTCGTGGCCGGGAAGGCGGGCAGATGGCTGCACCACGAGACTGTACCCAAGCGGACACCGCGGATCCGGCTTTAGCTGCGGCATCACATCGCTGACGCGATATGAGCCTTCGCTGAGGCGCAAGCGCCTTGCCGGTCCGCCGGTGGCGCCCCCTTGAGGGGGCGGCCGAAGGCCGTAGGGGGTGGGTCATCTTTGGAACTTGCCGTCCGGGCCGATGATGGACAGGTCGGCGTAGTCCAGGCCCGAGTGGCTGCCCGGGCCGAAGCTGACCTCGAGGCCGCCGATGTCCACGCGCTTGAAGGTCTCGAGCGCGGCGCGCAGCCTGTCGCGCGACGGGCTGGGGCCGGCACGCTTGAGCGCCTCGACCAGCACCTTGGCGCCGGCGAAACCTTCGATCATGGCCGGCGTCACCTCGTCCGCGCCGCGGGCCTTGGCCAGCTCGCGCGCTTCCTTGACGATGGGCGCGGCCAGCGAGCGCTCGTACGGGAACACCTGCGTCACGATGGTGCCGCGCGCGTTGTCCTTCAGCTGTTTGATGAAGCCGGCCGACGCGTTGTTCGACAGCGTGACGATCTGCGCTCTCGAGCCGGCGCCGCGGATCGCATCGATGCCGTCGGCCACCGCGGCGCCCGAGCCGATGAAGAGCACGGCTTGCGCGTCGCTGCCTGCGATGCGCGGGGCGATCTTGCTGAAGTCGGGCTTCGTGCGGTCGTACTTCTCGACGAACAGCGGCTTCTTGTCCACCGCGGCGAAGGCATTCATCGCGCCCTGGATCGCATCGGCGCCGAAGGTGTCGTCGACCTGCACGACAGCGATGCGCGTCACGCCCACCAGGCTCAGGTGGCGCACCGCACGATCGGCCTCGCGCTGGTAGGTGGCGCGCACGTTGAACAGCCACGGATTCACCGGCTTGTGCAGTGCCATCGCGCCGGTGGACGGTGCGACCAGCGGCACCTTGTATTCGCCGAGCAGCGGCATCACCGCCTGCGTGTGCGGCGTGCCGCGCGTGAGGAACAGCGCCAGCACGTTCTTCTTGGTGACCAGCTCGCGCGCGTTCTCCGCCGCCAGCTTGGGGTCGAATTTGTCGTCCAGCGACAGCAGCTCGATCGTCTGCCCGTTGACGCCGCCCTTGGCGTTGACGGCGTCGATGTACAGCTTCGCGCCATCGGTCACTTCCTTGACGCCGGCAGCGACCGGACCGGAGAAGCCGGCGGTCTGGCCGATGAGGATTTGTGCGCTGGCCGCGCCGCAAGCGAACAGCAAGGGGAGGGCGACGAAGCACAAAAGGGCACGCACCGGGCGCATGGGATGTCTCCTTATGTCAATGTGGGCGCAGTCTGCGGCCGCGGCGCCTGGTGTAAATCGTGGAAAACCGAAACGGGTCGCAAGCGGTGCCGCGAGCGTGAAATGCGACCGCCATTCGAGGTCAATGCGCGCTCCCTAGAATGTTCCGCTCGCCCTCTTCCGGCCCCTCCATGACCTCTGGTGTCATCCAAATCCGCGGCGCCCGCCAGCACAACCTGAAGAACCTGGACCTGGACATCCGCACCGGCGAGATGACCGTGGTTACCGGGCCCAGCGGCTCGGGCAAGTCCAGCCTGGTGTTCGACACGCTGTATGCCG
>VBDL01000209.1 GCA_005884255.1 Betaproteobacteria bacterium
CTCGGCTGGCGCTTCACCGACGCCTGGCTGTCGATGGCCGGCTCCGCCGACAAGGGCATCCCCAACGGGCTGCCGGTCGACGAGTGGGGCATTCGCGTGGCCGACGACAAGTGCACGCCGGTGGGCGCCTCGGTGGCGCGCGGCGGCGCGGCGAATTCGCCGGCGGCCGTCTATGCGACGACCAAGTACGTCGACTGGATGAAGAAGTACGCGCCCAAGGAAGCCACCGGCATGACCTTCGGCGAAGCGGGCCCCGTCCCGGCGCAAGGACAGATCGCGCAGCAGATCTTCTGGTACACGGCCTTCACGGCCGACATGACCAAGAAGGGCCTGCCGGTGGTCAACGAGGACGGCACGCCGAAGTGGCGCATGGCGCCGTCGCCGCACGGCCCGTACTGGAAGAACGGTATGCAGAACGGCTACCAGGACGTGGGCTCGTGGACCTTCCTGAAGTCCAACGATCCGGACCGTGCCACGGCGGCCTGGCTGTATGCGCAGTTCGTGACGGCGAAGACCACGTCGCTGAAGAAGTCCATCGTCGGGCTGACCTTCATTCGCGACAGCGACATCCGCAGCGAGTACTTCACGCAGAACGCGGCCAAGTACGGCGGCCTGATCGAGTTCTACCGCAGCCCGGCGCGCGTGGCGTGGACGCCCACCGGCAACAACGTGCCCGACTACCCGAAGCTTGCGCAGCTGTGGTGGAAGAACGTGGCCGTCGCGGTGACCGGCGAGAAGACGCCGCAGCAGGCGATGGACAGCCTGGCCAACGAGATGGACGACGTGATGGGCCGCCTGCAGCGCTCCGGCATGGCGCACTGCGCGCCCAAGCTCAACGCCAAGGGCGACCCGGCCAAGTGGCTGACGGACAAGGGTGCGCCGTGGGCCAAGCTGTCCAACGAGAAGCCCAAGGGCGAGACCATCGCCTACGAAAAGCTGCTGTCCGCATGGAAGGCGGGAAGAGCACAGTGATGATCTGAGCGACCATCCAGGAGTTCGCCGCACCGTTCACCGGTGCGGCGTTTTTTATGGTGCGATCATCCTGCCATGCAGATCACATTCCGCTGCGATCCCGCGCTCATCGACCTGCTGCCGCGGCCGGTGCCCGCCAAGGCGATGATGCCGGACTGGCTCAAGCGCATGGCGCCGCGCGTGCCGTCGCCGCTGCACCAGCGCGCCATCCGCACGGTCAAGCAATGCCCGCCGTTCATCGACGCGATGACGCATGGCTTCATGATCCTGCTGCCGTGCGACCTGCGCGTGCACGACGAGCAGTTCAGCTGGGACTGGCCCCTGCCGCCGCTGACACTGCCCGATCATCCGCGCGCCCCGCTGAGCTTCCATGTGCCGCAGCAGTTCGCCGGCGCTCCGTTCGCGCGTGAGGGCCGCGCGGCGCTGAAGTTCAACGGCTTCTGGACCATCGAGCTGGAGCCCGGCTGGTCGCTGATGGCGGTGCATCCGATGAATCGCGACGACCTGCCGTTTCGCCTGCTCAGCGGCATCGTCGATGCCGACCGCTTCGTCGACATCGGCATCAACTTTCCCGCCGTGTGGATCGAGCCGGGCTTCGACGGCGTGCTGCCGCGCGGCACCCCGATCGCGCAGTGCTTCCCCGTGCCGCGCGAGGCGCCGGCGCTGGTGTGCGAGCCGATGTCCGAAGCGCATCTGCGCCGCTATGACGAACTCGGCCGCAAGGTGCTGGCCGAGCCTGGCGTGTACCGGCGAAATTTCCGCAGCAAGCGTCTGCCGTAGGGTGGGCTTCAGCCCACCATCGACGGTGGGCTGAAGCCCACCCTACGCGACCCGCAGCGCGTCGCGCAGCGCGTCCAGGTCCAGCCACAGCGCGCCGCTGCGCTCCGAGCACAGCGCATTCGCGATGCGGCCGAAGCTGTCGTTGCGCGCCCGGTAGGCGCGCCCATAGCAGGCCATCGCGGCGCCGAGGTCACCGCGCTCTTGCGCAACGACGCCGAGGTTGACGTTGGCCTCGACGTGATCGGGCTGCAGCGCCAGCGTGCGCTGCAGGGCCTGCGCTTCGGCGTCGCGCTCGTGCAGCGCATGGCAGGCCAGGGACAGCGCGAACCAGGTATCCGGCGCGTTCGGCTGTACGCGCAATACCTGCTGCAGCGCGGCGCGCAGCCCGTGCGCATCGCCGCTGGCCTGTGCGATGCGCGCTGCGATCATCAGCGACGGCACATGCTCGGGCCGCGCCGCCAGGCTGCGCGCGATATGCGCGCGTGCCTCGTCCCAGCGCTGCTCGCGCTCGCGCAGCACGGCCATCAGTTGGTGTAGCGCCGGGTGCGCGCCGTCGCGTGCCAGCAATGTCTGCACGCACGACTCGGCCGGCTCCAGCTGGCCGGCGTTCAGCAGCGCGATGGCGCGGGCCAGGCCCTGTTCGATCGTCTCCACCCGGCGGATTGTCTCAGTGGTGCTCGCGCGGCGGCGCTTCGTTGAGCACCAGCCAGTACAGGCCGAGCTGGCGCGTCGCCTCGAAGAACTTGTCGAACTCCACCGGCTTGCGGATGTAGCTGTTGGCGCCGTAGCCGTAGCTGTCGAGCACGTCCTGCTCTTCCTTCGACGACGTGAGGATCACCACCGGCAGCCGCCGCGTGCGATCTTCCCTGCGGATGCGCTGCAGAACCTCGAGGCCATCCACGCGCGGCAGCTTCAGGTCCAGCAGCACGACGGTGGGCAGCGCCGGCGGGGCCTGTCCGGCAAAGGGCCCGGTGCCGAACAGATAGTCCAGCGCCTCGACGCCGTCATGCGCCACCACCAGCTGATTGGCGATGTTGCTCTGTTCCAGCGCCATGCGCGTGAGCTCCTCGTCATCGGGGTTGTCCTCGACCAGCAGGATGATTTTCGGCATGCACGTCTCCGGTAGGGGGGGTTGCAGGCAGGGTGAAGAAGAAGGTGGCGCCGCGGCCGGGTTCGCTGTCGGCCCAGATCGTGCCGCCGTGACGCGCGATCACACGGTGTACGTTGGCCAGGCCGATGCCCGTGCCTTCGAACTCGGCCGACGAGTGCAGGCGCTGGAACACGCCGAACAGCTTGCCGGCGTAGTTCATGTCGAAGCCGACGCCGTTGTCGCGCACAAAGAACGTGTCGGAGCCATTGTGGAGGGTGTGACCGAACTCGACCCGCGCGTCGGGTTTCTTGCCGCTGAACTTGGCGGCGTTGCCGAGCAGGTTGTCCAGCACCACGCGCATCAGCTGCGGGTCGGCATCGGCCTTCAGCTCGGGATGGATCACGAATTCCACCTGACGCTCGGGGTGCGCCTCCTGCAATTCGCGCGCCGACTTCTGCGCCAGATCGCTCAGATCGACCTCGCGCCGTTTCATCTCGGCACGCGCGGTGCGCGCCAGCGACAGCAGGTCGTCGATCAGCAGGCTCATGCGCTGCGTGGCGGCGCGCACGCGCTGCAGGTAGTCCTGCCCGCGGGTATCCAGTTGCGATGCATGGTTGCGCAGCAGCGCCGAGCTGAAGCCCTCGATCGCGCGCAGCGGCGTGCGCAGGTCGTGCGACACCGAGTACGAAAAACTCTGCAACTCCTTGTTCGACATTTCCAGCTGCTGGGTGCGCTCGGCCACGCGCTGCTCCAGCGTGGCGTTGAGCGCGCTGACCTCGTCGCGTGCGCGCAGGTGCTCCTCGATTTCCGACAGCAGCCGCTCGTTGGCGCGCTGCAGGTCCGCCGCACCGCGTTCGGCCTGCGCCAGCATCTGGTTGATGGCATCGGTGAGCTGGCCGATCTCGTCCTCGCCGCGCTTGACGGCGCGCAGGCTGTAGTCGCGCCGCTGCGTCACCGCCTGCGCGACGCCGGCGATCTCCATCAGCGGCTGGCTGATCGAGCGCCGCATCAGCGACGAGCCGAACAGCCCGAGCAGCAGCGCGCCCACCAGCACCGCGCCCACCGTGGCGGCGTAGCGCAGCACGCGCGCCGTGCGGTCCAGGCTGGCGCGCAGGTACACGGTGCCCAGGCGCTCGCCGCGCTCGACGACGCCGTGATAGACGAGCAGCTCATCGTTCTCGACCAGCGCTGCCGCCTTCTGCACCGCCCCGAACACGCACGGGTTCTGCTCGCTGCGCTGGTAGCTGGCGAAGAGCTGGCCGCTGGACGTGTACAGCGCCGCGCACTGGATGTCGCGGCGCGCGCGCAAGGTGCCGAGGTATTCGGTGGCCGCCTTGCGGTCG
>VBDL01000210.1 GCA_005884255.1 Betaproteobacteria bacterium
CCACCTGCAGCCCGTAGTGCGCAAAGATCGCCTGCGCCCGCGGCATGTGCAGCGCGTCGGTCACCAGCAGGATGCGGTGCACGCCGTCGGCCCGCAGCAGCCGCACCGACAACTGCGCATTCTGCGCGGTATTGTCCGATTGTTGCTCCAGCCAGCGCACCGGCACCGCAAAATCGTCGCGCAAGACACGCGCCATCAGCGCCGCCTCCGACTCGGCGCCGCCATCTTCCGGCATGCCGCCCGACACCAGCAGCGGCAGTCCGGTGGCGCGCTGCAACTGCGCCGCGTATTGCAGCCGCGCCAGCGTCCAGTAATTCGGGATGTCGCGGCCACCGTATTCGGGCGCGGCGCTGAGCCGGCCGCCGCTCAGCACCACGATCGCCTGCGCGCCGCTGTCACGCGGCGCAGTCAGCGCCGCAGTTAGTGGTTCAGTCAGCCGTTCCAGCGGCGCCACCAGCAAGAGCGCGCCGGCCTTGCTGCTGAGCACCGCCAGCAGCGCCAAGGCGGCCGCGCTGAGGCCGGGACCGAGCCGCGGCCAGCGCCGCCTGAGCGCCAGCCCGAGCAGGCCCAGCAGGATCAGGTTGAGCGGTGGCAACAGCAGCGCACCGGCCACGCCGTTGAACAACCAGCCGAGGCTCATCGCGCCTGCCCCGCCGGATGGTGCGGCCGAGGGCTCACAACGCCGCCGCCAGCAGCGCACCCTCGCGGATCGCGCGCTTGGCATCGAGCTCGGCCGCCAGCTTGGCGCCGCCGATTACGTGGAAGCGCGGGCCGCGCGCGGATTTATCGTGCTCGGCCGGCATCAGCTCGGCCAGCGAATCCTGGCCGGCGCAGATCACCACATGGTCGACTTCCAGCAAGCGCGGCTGGCCGTTCAGCGTGATATGCAAACCCTGATCGTCGATCTGGTGGTATTCGACCCCGGCCAGCATCTCGACGCCCTTGCGCTGCAAGGTGGCGCGATGGACCCAGCCGGACGTCTTGCCGAGGCCGGCGCCGACCTTGCTGCTCTTGCGTTGCAGCAGGTAAATCTGGCGTACCGGCTGCGCCGGGATCGGCGCCACCAGTCCGCCATTGCCGCTGCCCGCCAGATCGACGCCCCAGTCGGCCAGCCAGTGCTCGAGCGGCTCCGGCAGCGTCAGCTTGGGATTGTGCAGCAGGTATTCGCCGACGTCGAAACCGATGCCGCCGGCGCCGATGATCGCGACGCGCCGGCCGACTTGGGCCTTGCGTTGCAAGACGTCGAGGTAGGACAGCACTTTCGGATGCTCGATGCCGGGAATGCGCGGTGCGCGCGGCACGATGCCGGTGGCGACGATCACATGATCGAAACCGCGCGCCAGCAATTGCGCGCGCGTCACCCGTTGGCCCAGCTCCAGCTGGACTTTGGCAAGCTCGAGCCGGCGCGCAAAGTAGCGCAGGGTCTCGGCGAATTCTTCCTTGCCGGGGATTTGCATCGCGATCTTGAACTGGCCGCCGATGCGATCGCTGGCGTCGAACAGGCTGACCTCGTGGCCGCATTCGGCCGCGACGCTGGCGGCCGACAGGCCGGCCGGACCGGCGCCGACCACGGCGACGCGCTGGCGCCGCGCCGTCTTGCGATACACCAGCTCGGTCTCGTGCGCCGCGCGCGGATTGACCAGGCAGCTGGCGCGCCGGTTGGCGAAGGTGTGGTCGAGGCAGGCCTGGTTGCAGGCGATGCAGGTATTGATCTCGTCGCTGCGGCCGCTGGCCGCCTTCACCACAAACTCGGGATCGGCCAGGAACGGCCGCGCCATCGACACCAGGTCGGCGTCGCCGTCGGCGAGGATGCGCTCGGCCTGCTGCGGCGTGTTGATCCGGTTCGACGCCACCACCGGGATCGACACCGCCTGCCGCAGCCGGCCGGCGACGCTGCTGAAGGCAGCGCGCGGCACCGAGGTGACGATGGTCGGCACGCGCGCCTCGTGCCAGCCGTAGCCGGTGCTGAGGATCGTGACGCCGGCCTGTTCCAGCGCACGCGCCACCGTCACCACCTCGTCCCAGCTGTTGCCGCCGTCGACCAGATCGAGCAGCGAGTGGCGGTACATGATGATGAAGTCAAGGCCGAGCGCGGCCCGAATGCGGCGCACGATCTCGACCGCCAGCCGCATCCGGTTCTCGATCGCGCCGCCCCAGCGGTCCTGCCGCAGATTGGTGCGGGCGCACAGGAACTGGTTCAGCAGATAGCCTTCGCTGCCCATGATCTCGATGCCGTCGTAACCGGCGCGCTTGGCCAGTTTGGCGCAGCGCACATAGTCAAGAATGGTGCGCTCGATGCCGCGTTCGGTCAGCGCGCGCGGCTTGAACGGCGAGATCGGCGACTTGATGTTGGAGGCCGACACCACGAACGGCTGGTAGCCGTAACGCCCGGCATGCAGGATCTGCATCAGGATCTTGCCGCCCTCCTGATGCACCGCGCTGGTCAGGCGCCGGTGGTTCCAGACGTCGCCCAGCCAGTTCAGGGTGCCGCCGAACGGCAGCAGCCAGCCGCGCCGGTTGGGCGAGATGCCGCCGGTGACGATCAGCCCGACCCCGCCGCGCGCCCGTTCGCGGAAATAGGCGGCCAGCTTGCCGTAGTTATAGAAACGGTCTTCCAGCCCGGTATGCATCGAGCCCATGATCACGCGGTTGCGCAAGGTGGTGAAGCCGAGGTCGAGCGGCGCCATCAGTTGCGGGAAGGTGGAATTGTTCATCGGTGCTGGCCTCGTATTTTTTCCAGCTGCCATCATAGGCGTTTTGTGTTGCCTTGCGGCATGCGGCGGCCGCTGGTTAGAGGAGGTTCTCCAAACCGGCGGCGGTGGCGAATGGTGGCGGATGGGGGCAAAACGACAAGACAGCAACATGTGTAACAACGTGTACGCCAGCTTGTCATCCGGCGTTGCATAACTTACGCTGCAAGCATGGTTTTCACTCCGCGCGCCCTGCTCCCCGCCCTGTTGCTGGCCGCTGCCGTCGCGTTGCCGGCGACGGCTGGCGCCGCTGAAGGGCACGCCAACCTGGGCTCCGAGCCGATCACGGCATCGGTCCAGCGCATCCATCGGGAGTCCGGCACCGTGTACGAGATCCACACCAGCGGCTTCGTTCAAGCTACCCCGCAGCAGGTGTGGAAGGTGCTGACCGACTACAACCGGATGCATGAATTCGTGCCGAACCTGAGGCTGTCACGGCTGCTGTCGCGCAACGGTACCGAGGCGGTGGTGGAAGAGCGCGGCAGCCTCGGCTTCCTGTTCCTGACCCAGGACGTGCGGCTGGTGGTGAAGGTGCTGGAGACGCCGTTCAGCGCGATTGACATCACGCTAGTTGAAGGTGATATGAAGCAGTACAGCTCGCACTGGGAGATCGCGCCGGCGACCGAGAACGGCGCCAGCGGTACCCGCATTACGTATAGCGGCAGCATGATGCCGAATTTTTTCGTGCCGCCGTTCCTCGGCACCGTGCTGATCCGGCGCGATGTGAAGAATATGGTCGATGCGGTGATTGCGGAGATCGGCAAGAGTTCGTAGCGCCAGTAGCGTCGACTGCAGCGACCTTTACCCCTTGATGCCGGACTACTCAATATACTGGTCGACCATTCGGACGGATGTCCAGATGAATCGCCCGCTTTAGTTACATACACCCAACAAAATTGGGCGCAGCAGGCTCAACTCGCATGCGTGTCCTTTTCGCGCAGCTCGGCGAACGCTTCCAGGCTACCGATCCGCACCACCACCGGGTTCAGGCTGCTGACCGAATTCAAAGGGCGCCACGCGAACAGCCATTCCTGCTCGCGCGCTTCGGCCGGGGTCTTGCTGAAGGTCGCGCCCAGATGGCTGCGTTGGCGGTAGTCGATCGCACCGTCGATGCCGGCCCAGTTCGGCAGGATTTTCTGCACCGCGCGGTGCAGGCGCTCGCCGAATTCCTCCGTGTTGTGAATGATCAGGCAGCTGTCGACGCCGCCAAAGCGGTCGAACAATGCGGGCTCCCAAGCCTGCGAAAAACTCAGGGCCAGGCATTTCACCGCCGGTTGCAGGCGGAACTCGCCTTGCGTCAGTGCCCGCTCCAGCGCCGCGCGTTGGTCGTAGCGATACAGCGTCGGCGGCCGTTGGTAATCTGTTGTCATGATGAATATTCCAGTAGATGCGCCATTATCGCATGGCGCAGGCAGCCGGCCGCGTCGGGTTGGATGCCTTCTCTCGCGCGAAATCGCTTACGTCGCGGTTACATCGGCATCTGCAGGGTGCGCTGCAGATGGGTGTGGGTCGCGATGAAAATTTCGCGCAGCAGGCACACATAGCTGCCGATCAGGGACAACATGCTGAGCACGAAAAAGGCGGCGATGCTGCGCGAGAACTCGGCATTCAGCGCATCGCCGACGAATAGCGCAACGATCACCAGGCAGATCAATAGCGCGCAGGCAGTGCTGAGCGTGATCGAGACGTGGATCAGGTTTGCGCGCCGGCTCGCTGCCCGGCACCCGCGCTTCTTCCAGCCGCTCTTCCAAAATACGTGAACGGTCGATGATGCGCGCCAGCCGGTTGGTCAGCACGATCAGGTTGGTGCCGACGCCGCTCAGCAGGAATACCGGCGCGATCGCCAGTTGAATGATGTGTCCGATGTCGCCGAGATGGATGTTCATGCGGCAATTATAGTAGTGGGACCCGGCCGATAGTTATCCTTAATCAAAACGGCGCCACAGCCGGAACTGCTCGGTGGCCGCGACCAGCGCTTGCGCGATGCCCGGTTCCAGCGCGGCGTGGCCGGCGTCGTCGATGATCTGCAACCTGGCTTGCGGCCAGGCCTGATGCAGGCGCCAGGCGCTGGTCGGCGGGCAGATCACGTCGTAGCGGCCCTGCACGATCACGGCCGGCAAATGGCGGATGCGCCCGATGTTGCGGATCAGCTGGTCGTCCGGTACGAAGCCGTCGTTGCGCATGTAGTGCGCCTCCAGCCGGCCGACCCCGAGGCTGACCGCGTCCGACTCGAAGGCCGCCACCGCTT
>VBDL01000211.1 GCA_005884255.1 Betaproteobacteria bacterium
CAGGATGGCCATCACCGGGTAGGCGACGCGGTCGGACGCGGCGAGCACATTCAGCCATGACTCGCTGATCCACGCCGCGCAGAAGGCCGTGGAGCCGGCGGCGAACAGCCAGAAGGTCGCGCGCCGCTCGATCAGCGTCAGCGTGACAAGGGGCTCGGCGGCCGAGCGTGCGGGCGGGGTCCTGGACGGCGACTCCATGCCGCGTTATCGGACGCTACGATGCCCGGTGTAGCCCGGCCGCGCCGGGATGCGAACAATTCACGCTGAAGAATGGAGAACGCCATGGGCTGGCAATCGCACACGCCGCACACCAAGGATCTGGGCGGGGGTCGGTAGCCGCTGAGCGTGTCGCCCGGTTCATGGCCCTGCTCGCCGCGAGATGGGTCGACGCTGGGGATGGTGCAGCGCCCGCAAGGCTTGACCACCTTCAGGCGCACCGCGCCGTCGGGGCCATCGAGCACGATCTCGTCGAGCCAGTCCTCGCCGTGCGCATCCAGACCGTCGAGCACGAGGTTGGGCCGGAAGCGCTGCATCGTCACCGGCGGCAGCCCGCGCTCGGCGAGGCGTCGATTCAGCTCGGCGAGCGATGCGGTGGACGCGACCAGCAGCGGGAAGCCGTCGCTGAAGGCGTTCTCGGCCTCGAGCGCGCCGGTCCACTGGCGACTGGACAGGCGCCGCTGTTCGGGGTCGAAGCGCACCAACCTGACCATGTCGTAGGCGGCGACCTCGTCGTCCCACACACGCACGCGGCATGGGGCTTCGACCGCGTCGAGCGCCAGGTGCAGCCCCAGCATGCCCGGCGCGCGCAGCAGCAGGTCGTGCGTGCGCAAGCTGGGCTGGATCAGCGCCATGCGCGGCAGCTCGCGCTGGCTGACGAAGCCGCCCATCTCGTCGACCACCATCCACGCGCGGTCGAACTCCAGGCCCGTTTCGATGAGCAGGCTCTCATCGACGGCGATGCCGGCGCAGGACTTCACGGGATGCACGAAAAGCGAAGAAAGGCTCAACTCGACGTCACTCATGCGCGGATTGTGCCCATCCACGATCACTAGAATCCCCGCATGACCCCTCAACCCTGCGATGTGCTGGTGAGCGGCAGCGGTGCCGTCGGCGCCAGCCTGGCGCTCGCGCTGTCGCGCCGCGGCCTGTCGGTGGCGCTGGCCGGCGAGGTGCGCACGGGTGGCGGGCCCGACGTGCGTGCGTATGCGCTGAACGCGGCCTCGGTGGCACTGCTCACCGAGCTGAAGGTGTGGGGCGCGCTGCCGCCGGATGCGGCGACGCCGGTGTACGACATGCATGTCGAAGGCGACGTGCCCGGCGCGGCGCTCGACTTCTCCGCGTGGACCCAGGGCGTGCGCCAGCTCGCGGTGATCGTCGATGCCGCCGCGCCGCGGTGCGTTACGCGCCGCATGTCACGCGCGTGGACGCCGCCGTGCCGTGTGCACTCCACGCCGTCTGCGAAGGGCGCGCGTCGAGCGCGCGCGACGCGCTCGGCGTGCACTTCGCGATGCACGACTACGGCCAGCGCGCGGTGGCCGCGCGGCTGGTCGCCTCGGCGCCGCACCAGGGCGTGGCCCGCCAGTGGTTCCGCTCACCCGATGTGCTGGCGCTGCTGCCTTTCGATCGCCCGCAGCCGGCCTGCAGCTATGCGCTGGTGTGGTCGCTGCCGGCCGATCGCGCGCTCGAAGTGCAACGGCTGGAACCGGCCGCCTTCGAGCAGGCGCTGGCCGAGGCCACGCGCGGCGCTGCCGGCGAGCTGCGGCTGGCCGGCGAGCGCGCCGCTTGGCCACTGGCGCGTGGCCAGGCCGAGCGCGTCAGCGGCGACGGCTGGGTACTGCTCGGCGATGCCGCGCATCTGGTGCACCCGCTGGCCGGTCAAGGCTTGAATCTGGGCCTGGCCGACGTGGCAGCGCTGGTGCGCGTGATCGCCGAGCGCGAGCCGTGGCGTTCCGTCGGCGATGCCAAGCTGCTGCGCCGCTATGCGCGCGCTCGCCAGGCGCCCACCTGGGCCATGGGCGAGCTGACCGGTGGATTGCTTCACCTCTTTGCCAGCCAGCTGCCGCTGGCCAGGGAACTTCGCAACCGCGGCCTGACTCTCGTTAACGAACTACCGCCCCTCAAACGCTGGCTCACGGCCCGCGCCCTCGACGCTTAAGGTCTCCTCATGATTGCTCTGTCGTCTGCGCTGCCGCGCACGTTGGCCGCTTTCGCCGCCGGCGCCCTCGTGGCCACGGTGGCCCTTGCCGACGAAGCGGCGATCCGCAAGAACCTGCCCGAGCGCCTGCCGGGCTTCCCGAAGATCGACGAGGTGACGAAGTCGCCGATCGCCGGGCTCTACGAGGTGCGCATGGGCACCGAGATCGTCTACACCGACGAGCAGGGCAACCACCTGATCCAGGGCGAGATCATCGACACGCGCTCGCGCGCGAACCTCACCGAGGCGCGCGTCAACAAGCTCACGGCGATCGACCCGGTGAGCCTGCCGCTGAAGGACGCGATCGTCTGGAAGCAGGGCAGCGGCGCACGCAAGCTGGTGATCTTCGCCGACCCGAACTGCGGCTACTGCAAGCGCTTCGAGCGCGACCTGCAGGCCGTGAAGGACGTGACGGTGTACACGTTCCTGATCCCCATCCTCGGCGGCGATTCGCCGGCCAAGACGCGCGACATCTGGTGCGCGAAGGACGCCACCATCGCCTGGCGCAACTGGATGCTCGAGGGCACGCCGCCGCCGCGCGCGATGGGCCAGTGCGACGCGTCGGCGATCGAGCGCAACCTGGCGCTCAGCCGCAAGCACAAGATCACCGGCACGCCGGCGCTGATCTTCGAGGACGGCACGCGCGTCCCCGGAGCGCTGCCGCCGGAACGGCTGGAAAAGCAACTGCTGGCATCGCGCAAGTCGTCCTGAGCGGGCGCTGCGACAATCGCGCGCCATGAGTTCCGCCGATCTGTCGCTGACGCCGCCTTCGACCCTCGCCCACCGCCTGGCCTACGCCGGGCTGGTCCCCTTCGTGCTCGGCGCGCTGCTCGTGTGGCTCGTGCGCGAGGACGCGCTGGCCTATGCGGCGCTGGCGCTGTCGGGCTATGCCGCGGCGGTGGTCGCGATGCTCGGCGGCATCCACTGGGGCCTCGGCTTTCGGCAAACCGTTCAGTCGCCCACGCCATTCGCGTGGGGTGCGGTGCCCGTGGTGGTGTCGTCGATCGCGGTGATCATGCCGCCGCACGCCGGCCTGGTGATCCACGGCGCGATGCTCGTCATCTGCTACCTCGTGGACCGCCGCGTCTACCCCGCGCACGGCCTGTCCGGTTGGCTCACCTTGCGCTTCCGCCTGAGTGCGGTCGCCGCCCTCTGCTGCTTCCTCGCCGCTGCCGGCACCTGATCAATGATCACCTACCGCATCGCCGTCGCCGACGCGAACGCCCACCTGTACCGTGTGACGCTGAAGCTCCCGCGGCCCGCGGCCGAGCAGCGGCTGTCGCTGCCGGTGTGGATTCCCGGCAGCTACATGGTGCGCGAGTTCGCGCGCCACCTGTCGGGCTTCGAGGCGAAGCAGGGCACGCGCACCGTCGCGCTGCAGCAGCTGGACAAGACGAGCTGGCTGGCGCGCTGCGAAGGCACGGCCACGCTGGAGCTGAGTTACCTCGTCTACGCCTTCGATACGTCCGTGCGCGCGGCCTTTCTCAACAGCGAGCGCGGCTTCTTCAACGGCACCAGCCTGTGCCTGCGCGTCGAAGGGCGCGAGAGCGAGCCGCACGGCATCGAGCTCGCTGCCCTGCCGCGCGGCTGGCAGGCGGCCACCGCGATGCGCGCGGTGCAGGTCGACGCCAACGGCCGCGGCAGCTACGAGGCCGACGACTATGACGAACTCGTCGACCACCCGTTCGAGCTCGGTCGCTTCTGGCGCGGCAGCTTCGTGGCCAACGGCGTGCCGCACGAGTTCGTGGTGGCGGGCGCGTGGCCCGGCTTCGACGGCGAGCGGCTGCTCGCCGACAGCAAGCGCATCTGCGAGGCGGAGATCGAGTTCTGGCACGGAAAGAAGAAGCCGCCGTTCGAGCGCTACGTGTTCATGCTCAACGCGGTGGACGACGGCTATGGCGGGCTCGAGCACCGCGCCAGCACCGCGCTGATCGCCGCGCGGCGTGACCTGCCGCGCGCGAACCAGAAGGAGCTGAGCGACGGCTACGTGACGCTGCTCGGCCTGATCAGCCACGAGTATTTCCACACCTGGAACGTCAAGCGGCTGAAGCCTTCGGAGCTGGCGCGCATCGACTACACGCGCGAGAACCACACCGAGCTCTTGTGGTTCTTCGAGGGCTTCACCTCCTATTACGACGACCTGCTGCTGCTGCGCGCCGGCCTGATCGATGCGCCGCGCTACCTGAAGCTCGTGGCCAAGACGATCAACGGCGTGCTCGGCGCGCCGGGGCGCCAGGTGCAAAGCGTCGCGCAATCGAGCTTCGACGCCTGGACCAAGTACTACCGGCAGGACGAGAACACGCCGAACTCGACGGTGAGCTACTACACCAAGGGCTCGCTGGTCGCGCTGGCGCTCGATCTCACCGTGAGAAGCGCGGGCCACCACGGCAGCCTCGACGACGTGATGCGTGCGCTGTGGAGCCACAGCGCCGGCGGGCCAATCACGCAGGCCGACATCGCGCAGGCCCTGCAGCACGCGGCCGGCCGCTCGCTGCAGCGCGAGATCGGGCAGTGGGTGCACGGCCGCGAAGACCTGCCGCTCACCCCGCTGCTCGAGGCCTTTGGCGTGGCCACCAAGAGCGAGGCCGCGCCGTTCGCGCAACGCCTGGGGCTGCGCGTGAGCGAAGGCGCGTTGACCGGCGTGCAGGTGAAGTCGGTACTGCGCGGCAGCGCCGCCGAGCGCGCCGGGTTGTCGCCCGGCGACGAGTTGCTCGCCGTCAATGGCTGGCGCGTGCGGCGCATGGACGACGCGCTGCAGTGGCTGGCGCCGCAGGCCGCGGCCGAGTTGCTGGTGGTGCGCGATGGCCGCGTGCTCACGCTGCAGCTCGACACCGCGCTCCACGCCGAGGCCGGCAGCACGTACACGCTGAGCCTGGCGGACAAGCCGGCCGGCGCGGCACTGGCGCAGCGGCGCGCCTGGCTGGGCGTGTAGGCGACCCCCCATGTCCCCGGTCCCGCGCTCGCAGTACAGGCGCTGGGGTCTGGCGCTGCTGGCCCTGGCCGTGCTGCTGGGCCATGGCTGGTTGATGCGCTGGTTTGCGGAGAACCGGCTGGGTTGGGGCGATCGCGACCGGCCGCCGCCGCGCCTGCAGGCGGCCTTCGTGCGCGAGCTCGAGCCGGCGGCACCCGCACCGCCGCCGCGGCCGGCGGCACGGCGCAGCAGACCGAAGCCGGTGCCGGCGCCTGAGCCCGCGGCCTCGCAGCCTGCGCCGGAACCGGTGGTCGCCGAGGCGCCGGCGCCGCCCAGCGAGCCGGCCGCGTCCGCACCCGAGCCGGCCGCCAGCGTCGCTGTTGCGGCTGAGGCGCCGGCGTCGAGTGCTTCGCAGCCGCAGGCCTTCGAGTGGCCGCCGTCGACGCGGCTGAGCTATCGCCTCACCGGCCGCTACCGTGGCCCACTGGAGGGCTACGCCAAGGTGCAGTGGGTCCGCCAAGGCCTGCACTACCAGGTGCACCTCGACGTCACCGCGAACCTGATCTTCACGCGCGAGATGACCAGCGACGGCGAGCTCACCGAGCAGGGCCTGGCGCCCAAGCGCTACGACGAGGAAACGCGCATCG
>VBDL01000212.1:0-409 GCA_005884255.1 Betaproteobacteria bacterium
CACGCACGCGCCACAGCAGCGCGGCCGGCAGCACGCCGAAGGCCAGCACATGCAACGCGAGTGCCGGCCCGAGCAGCTCGCGCGCCTCCTTCACATCGGTGCGCAGCACGTTGCGCAGCATCGTCGGGTCGAGGAACACCGCATAGCGCTGCATGAAGAAGCTGGCGAAGGCGGTGACCAGCAGCAGCAGCGCCAGCAGCGGCTTGACGACCCAGCGGTGTGCGAATGGCGCGACGATCAGCACATGCACCGCGAGCAGCATCACGGCCACGCCGGCGGCGAAGCGCCAGGTGGAGGCGTCCGCAAGCACGCGCCCATCGAGCACGCCGCGCCAGAACGGGCCATTGGCCGACAGGGCGAAGAACAGGCTCGCCAGCAGCACCAGCGCATCGCTGCTGAGCGTGGGGCG
>VBDL01000212.1:419-4971 GCA_005884255.1 Betaproteobacteria bacterium
GAAGCCGCGGATGCTAGCAGTGGGCAGAATACGGGGATCGGAGAACCCGTCATGTCCAGACTCAGAGTCAACGGCTTTGCCATCTCCATCGATGGCTACGGCGCCGGCCCCGGCCAGAGCCTCGAACACCCGCTGGGGGTCGGCGGGGTCGCGCTGCACGAATGGGCGTTTGCCACGCGCACGTTCCGCCAGATGTTCGGCCAGGACGGCGGCAGCACCGGCGTCGATGACGACTTCGCCAAGCGCGGCTTCGACAACATCGGCGCCTGGATCCTTGGCCGCAACATGTTCGGCCCGGTGCGCGGCCCGTGGCCCGACGAATCCTGGAAGGGCTGGTGGGGCGCCAACCCGCCCTACCACGTGCCGGTGTTCGTGCTGACGCATCACCCGCGCGCCTCGATCGAGATGGAGGGCGGCACGACCTTCCACTTCGTCACCGACGGCATCCACGCCGCACTCGAACGTGCCAAACAGGCCGCGCAAGGCAAGGACGTGCGGCTCGGCGGCGGCGTCGCCACCATCCGGCAATACCTGAACGCCGGCCTGATCGACGAGATGCATCTGGCCATCGCGCCGAACCTGCTGGGCCGCGGCGAGGCCCTGCTCGCCGGCATCGACCTGGCGGCGCTGGGCTATCGGTGCACCGAGCATGTGGGCACGCCGAATGCGATGCATGTCGTGTTGACGAGGCAGGCCGAGAACTCGCCTACCAGTACCGAATAAGTGACAGCGCGGAACGCGCTGCTCCGTCGTAGCCGAGTTCCAGTCGCACCGCCGAATTGGCCGAGAGACGACCGGTGACTTCGGCATGATGCCGCGGCGTCCAGTGCCGAGCGGCCGATTCGTAGCGCGTCCCTGTCTCGAGCCAGAGCTTCCAGCGATCCCCGTGCGCCACGACGCCGAATTGCGGTTCGATGCCGACCGACGCCGGGTTGCCGAGCGCGACGCCATCGACGATCGCATAGACCGTCAGCGCGTCGCTCCACTGCGCCGCATAGCCACCCCCGAAGGTTCCGCCAACACGCACACGCTGTTCGCCGCCGACGAACTCGCGACGGGCGCCGAGCCGCACCTGCCACGACAGCCAGCTCTCGCCGGCGATGCGCGTGGGGGTGGCATTGAACTTCTTGACGCGGATGACATCGAGCGTGTCGAGGGTCACGTGGCCGCTCCGCCCGACATCGACCACCGTGTCCAGCACGACGAGTTCGCCGCCGGCCAGCGCGTTGTGGCCCGACAGCTCATAGCTGAACGGCGCCCAGTGCAATCGCACAAAATCACCGGTGCGAGCGTCGTGCCCCACCCCGATGGCAGCGAGCATGGGCGGCGTGCCTTCGGCCGGCGAGCGCTCGGGCGCGATCGCCGCGCCGGACGGCGGGCTCGGCGGCAACTGCAGCCGCGCCCGCACCACGCCATCCTTCGCCTGCCGGGTTTCTGCGGCAACGTGTGGCTCCTCGGCGGCCATGCGGTAGTTGTAGTAGGCCATCAGCGTGTCGAGCACGCCGATCTGCTGTGCCGATGCGAGCGTGCGCAACTCGTTCTTCGGCTCGGCCGCGCCGTGCTCGATCAAGGCATTGGCCACGCGCGCCTGTTCCTCATCGAGGGCACCGAACTCATGCCTCAACACGCGTTCGGCCGAGGGAATGAAGCGAATCGCGCGGAACCATCTGCGGCCGCTGCGACCTTCCGATTCCTGAAGGCGATGAAACATTTCCACTGGCGCAAACCAGAGGCCGGAGCGTTCGAGCAGGTCGTCGTTGCGCACCAGCGCGAGAAGCTCGGCCATGCGATAGGCGCAGTTTTCCTTCAGGAAGTAGTAGGTGAACTTCTTTCCGACGATCTCCCACAGGTGGTAGACGAGCATCAAGCGCTCGCCCTCGTCGAGCTCCAGCTCGTGGTCCCACATGTCGCGGAACTCGGTCCTGGAGTAGATCAGGTCATGCGAGTAATACGGCTTGTCGGAGAAGCCGGCCTGGTAGCCACCGGACAAGCCCTTGACCACGTAGACGAGCGTCGACTCCCCATCGGGCACCAGCGCGCCGAAGTTGACGCCAAGATCGACCAGCCCGTCGCTCGCGCTGCCGTCCTCCGTGTTGAGCCGCAGCAGCGAATGCCCGAACGAGGAAGCCGGGTTGCCGAAATAGCCGCTGACAAGCAGGAGGCTCACCGAGCGCAGGCGCTCGATGCGCGCCCACGCGGCCAGGCGCGGGCATGCGGCATGCGGAAGCGCGTGAGCCGGCAGCGCCCGTTGTTGCGCCAGCCACAGCGCCCGGGCCGGGAAGCGGCAGCGTGCGTGCGAGTCGGCATCGGCACCCTGAGGCGCGAGCAACGCCTGCAGCGTCGCCTGCAGTTCGGCCTGCGGATCCGTGGCGCCATCGCGCGACAGAAAGAACTCGGACGAGTGGATCTCGCTTCGGCCGTCCTTGCCGACATGCAGCAGCCTCAGCCATTGCGGGTGGCGGGCCAACGCCTGCAGCGTTTCAGCCGCAGGCAGCGGCGCGACCTGTGCTTGCGCGCCGATGCAGAAGAACAAGGCGCACGCGCCGAGGAAGCGACGAAGACAGTACGACACGTCGGGACGCGGCAAACGCCGCACGCAAAAAAGAAGAGAGCGTTCACCGCGCGGGAACGCTCTCTGGTCCGCGAGCCCCGCTCATTCGCGGGACTCGCCTTTCACCAATCTCAGCTCGCCTGGCAGGTCGACTGCTGAACCTGGTTGAACAGCACTTCCGCGCGCTCGTAGCGCGTCTGCGTCGCGTAGCTGGGGCTGGCAACGCTGCCGGCGAAGTTCGCGCGCAGCGTTTGCGCGGCATCAGCCTCGCAGCCGGCGATGTTCATCAGCGCCGCCAGGTGCTTGCCCTGGCCTTGGGCGAGGTCCTTCTCGATCTGCGCGTACTGCTGGAAGATGAACGCAGCGGTCTTCGGCTTGCCGCCCTTGCAGCTGTCGGCCGAGCTCGCGTTCGACGAGATCGCGGTCGTGCCGAGGTCCCACGTCACGTTGGTCACCGCAGCCACGGCGCCGTTGTTCGGCGCAATCAGGGCGCCCAGGCCGCAATCCGTGTAGATGTCAGCGAACTCGCGCGCGCTGGCGGAACCGGCGGCCAACAGTAGTGCGGCCGATGCTGCCGCCAAACAAGCAAACTTCTTCATAAGGAAAGAACCCCTTTTTAAGATCGATGGTGTCGTGGGTAGCCTCGCCCGAACCCTCATGGCGCGGTCTCTTGCCTCCCGCGGGCAAGTAGACTGACCCAACCTTACAAAGTCAAAAGCGCGTGTTGCATTTGCGCGTCGTTCGATGCCCAGGAGGCTTCGAAGGCGGTAATCGATCACGCGCGCCACAGAAGGGAGCTTCGCGATGAAGAGGCGCATGATCCTGGCCGGCGCAGTGGGTGCGACGACGATGCTCGCCGGCTGCGCCGAGGCGTTCTTCTTCCACCCTGACCAAGCCACCTACACGACGCGCGGGAGCCTGGGCGCTGTCGTGGAGGACGTGTTCTTCGACAGCAGCGGTTCGAGCCTGCATGGCTGGTGGATGCCGGCGTCCGGCCCGGCTCGCGCCACGGTCGTTCACCTCCACGGCAATGCAGCCAACATCAGCAACCACGCACGGCTGGTGGCTTGGCTGCCGGCCGAGCACATCAACGTACTGACCTTCGACTATCGCGGCTTCGGCCACAGCACCGGCTCGCCGAGCCTGGACGGCGTCGTGGCCGACACACACGCAGCCATTGCCGAGGCGCGCAGGCGCCAGCCCGGCGTTCCGATCGTCTTGTTCGGGCAAAGCCTGGGTGGCGCGACCGCGATCCGTGCGGCGGCCGAAGAAACGGGTGACGACATTCGCCTTGTCGTGATCGAAGCCGCGTTCGCGAGTTACCGCGGCATCGTTCGCGACGCCACGCGCTATAGCGTGCTCGCGCTGCTCGCTCCCGTCGCTGGACTGACCCTGCCGGGCGAAGCGAAGGACCCTGCGAGTGCCATCGCCCGGCTTCGCATGCCGGTGCTGATCCTGCATGGCGAGCGCGACCGCGTCATTCCCATCGAGCACAGCGAACAGTTGCTGGCGGCGGCGACGGGCCCGAAGCAGTTCATTCGCATTCCCGGCGGCCAGCACATCGATGCGATGTCGCGCAAGGACGTCCGCGACAGCGTGCTGAGCGCCATCCTCGCCGCGCTGTAACCGCTGCTGGCAAGGCGCTGAACAGGGCAGACTGTGGCCCATGCATCTGCTCGGCACACAGGCTGCCACCGTGCTGCAACAGCCCGGCGCCTTCGCGCTGCGCGCGCTCAAGGGCTTTCGTGCCAACCAGGGCCTGCTGCTGGCGGGCGCCGTGGCGTACTACGCGCTGCTGTCGATCGTGCCCTTGCTGATCCTGATCGTCATTGCGCTGTCGCACTGGATCGACCCGATCGAGCTGCTGCAGACCCTGGGGCGCTACCTGGAGTGGCTCGTGCCCGGCCAGTCGGCGGCGATCGTGCGCGAGCTGGCCAACTTCCTCGATCACCGCGACGTCATTGGCTGGGTGCTCGGGATCACCTTGCTGTTCTTCAGCTC
>VBDL01000203.1:0-7012 GCA_005884255.1 Betaproteobacteria bacterium
CAGCGCGACGCTGCAGTGGAGCTATGAACTGCTGTCCGAAGCCGAGCGCACGATGTTGCGCCGGCTGTCGATGTTCCGTGGCGGGTTCTCCGCGGAATCGGCCGCGGCACTGGCCACCGACCACGGGCTGTCGGCCAGCCAGGCGATCAACGAGCTGGCACGCCTCAGCGCGAAGTCGCTGCTGTACTCGAATGCCGATGGCGAGCGGCCGCTATTCTTCATGCACGCGTTGACGCGCACGTTCGCGCAGGCTCAGCTGCGCGCGCAGGGCGAGCTGCCGCAGGCTGCGCGGCGCCACGCCCAGCACATGTCGAGCCTGCTGTCGCAGGCTCGAGCGGACTGGCCGCTCCTGACCCGAACGGAATGGCTCGCCCGCCACGCCTTCATCACGGACGACGTGCAGGCGGCCATTGCGTGGGCGCTCGCTACGCCAGCGCAGTTGCCGCTGGCCATCGAGCTGCTCGACGCGGCATGGATGCTGCTCGAAGCCCCTAACGCGGACCATCCTTGAAGTTCTCCAGGCTGACAATGGACACGGAGCCCGAGCGCAGCAGCCGATACACCACGCAGGCGTCGGCCGCTTCCACCAGAGATGTCTGCTGATCTTCGGACAGCATGCCCGACACCTGGATCAGGCGAGTGACGATCCAGCCGGCATCGTCGAGCGTGTGACTCACCTCGACTGTCAGGCGCCGGATCGGTGCGGCTTCCCCTTCGAGGACGCTCTTGGCGGCCAGCAGCGTGCACGCCGCAAGGCTGGCATCGAGCAGGTCGTACACGCTCGCACTCTGCAGTTCCACACCGTGTCCTACGTCGCATGTCGTCCGGCCCTGTGCGGGTGTCCAATCGGCGCGCACGTCATCCTCCGGACAGCACGGACATATCGGCGACGAGGCCGCGTTCGGTGGCAATGGCGGCCGCCTCTGTGCGCGTGGTCGCCTGCAGCTTCTCGAGGATGGCCTTCACGTGAGCCTTGACAGTCCCCACGGCGATGCCGAGGTGGCGGCCGATCGTCTTGTTGCAGCAGCCCTTGGCCAGCAGCCGCAGCACGTCGGTCTCGCGCGACGTCAGCGCCTCGCGCGTCAGGCTGTCCGCGATGCTGTGCGCGACAGCGTCGCACAGGTAGCGCGAGCCGCGGCCGAGCATGCGTACGCCGTGGACCAGCTCGCCGATGTGGCAGCGCTGCAGCACGTACCCATGGACGCCGCCGCGAATGGCATTTTGCACATCCCACTCGCGCTCGATGTGGCTCACCACCAGGATGCGGAGCCCGCTGCCGGGGCGCGTGCGCAGCAGCGCCAGTGCGCCGCGGTAATCGGTGACGACGACACCGGCTGGCCCCTGGACGAGGTGACCCTCGATCACCGTGATCCCGGGCTGCGCACCCAGCACCGCCGCAAGGCCCGCGCTGACCACCGGATCCTCATGCCTGACGAACACCTTCAGAACGCCGTCCATGCTCAGCTCTCCGCTTGATGGGGCTTGTTGCGCAGCCCTTGTGCGGATGTTCGCCGAGTCGCGCGCGAATCGCGAGTTAAACGCTGTGAAGTGTTGCTGCGGACGCGGGATCAAGCCGTCCCTCGGGGGGCCGTTGCCTCTCTCCAAAGAGAGATTTAGGATTGCTCGCGCTCCCACAGACTCGCGAAGTGGCTCAGCGCATGCCGCGGCCCGCATCACCCGCTCTACCTCTGAAAGGAACGCACCATGCCCCTCACCGCCAAGCCCACGCCCGGCTCCCTGCTTCTCACGCCCAAGGACCACGCGTTGGTGATGATCGACTTCCAGTCGCAGATGGCCTTTGCCACCAAGTCGATCGACGCGATCATGCTGCGCAACAACGCCGGGCTGATCGCCAGTGCCGCGGCCGGCTTCAAGGTGCCCACCGTGCTGACCACCGTCGCGGAGAAGAGCTTCTCCGGGCCGATGTTCCCCGAAGTCACCGGTCCGTTCCCCGGGCAGGAGCTGGTCGACCGCACGTCGATGAACACCTGGGAAGACGCCAACGTCATCAAGCTCATCAATGCGATCGGCAAGGAGCGCCTGGTGTTCGCCGGCCTGTGGACCTCGGTGTGCATCGTCGGCCCGGTGCTGTCCGCGCTGGACCAGGGCTACCAGGCCTATGTGGTGACCGACGCGTGCGGCGACGTGTCGACCGAAGCCCACGAACGCGCGGTGGAACGCATGGTGCAGGCCGGAGCGCGCCCGATGACCGCGCTGCAATACCTGCTCGAGCTGCAGCGCGACTGGGCGCGCGGCGACACCTACGAGCTCACCACCGGCATCGCGAAGACTTACGGCGGTTCGTATGGCCTCGGCGTCATCTACGCCAAGACCATGTTCGGCGCCCACGAGGGCTGAGTCGCCACGGAGGCGGCGAGCCGCCGCCTCCTCCAGGCCTAAGCCATCCACCGGAGTCGCCCATGAAGCCTTATCTCGTCTCGCTCGCCGTCGGCCTGCTGGTCGGCGTCATCTACGCGCTGTTCAACGTTCGCTCGCCGGCACCGCCCGTCATTGCGCTGGTCGGCCTGCTCGGCATCCTGCTGGGCGAGCAGATCCCGCCGCTGATCAGACGAGCTCGTGGGTGCACGATCAGGTCAAGCCACGCATGTTCGGCCAGCTGCCCAAATGCAAAGATGTTGGAGAAGCGCGCCATGGCTAGCACCGCCCCGCCCGATCTGATCCTCCATCACGGCGTCGTCACGACGCTGGACCGCGCCAAGCCGCTGGCCAGCGCGGTTGCCATCCAGGACGGCCGGTTCCTGCGCGTGGGCAGCGACGCAGAGATCGTGCCGCTCGCCGGCCCGGCCACCAAAGTGATCGACCTCAAAGGCCGCCGCGCGCTGCCCGGCCTGTGCGACAACCACACGCACATCATCCGCGGCGGCCTGAACTTCAACATGGAGCTGCGCTGGGACGGCGTGCGCAGCCTGGCCGATGCGATGAGCATGCTCAAGCGCCAGGTGGCGGTGACCCCGCCGCCGCAATGGGTGCGCGTCGTCGGCGGCTTCACTGAAGCGCAGTTCGCCGAGAAGCGCTTGCCCACGCTCGACGAGCTGAATGCCGTGGCACCGGACACGCCGGTGTTCATCCTGCACCTGTACGACCGCGCGCTGCTCAACGCCGCCGCGCTGCGCGCCGTGGGCTACACCAAGGACACGCCCGAGCCGCCCGGCGGCCAGATCGCGCGCGATGGCCAGGGCAACCCCACCGGCCTGCTGCTCGCCAAGCCCAATGCCGCCATCCTCTACGCGACCTTGGCCAAGGGGCCGAAGCTGCCGCTGGAGTACCAGATCAACTCGACGCGCCACTACATGCGCGAGCTCAATCGGCTCGGCATCACGAGCACGATCGATGCGGGCGGCGGCTTCCAGAACTATCCCGAGGACTACGAGGTGATCCAGAAGCTGGCCGATGCGGGGCAGCTCACCGTGCGCATCGCCTACAACCTCTTCACGCAGAAGCCGAAGCAGGAGAAGGATGATTTCCTGCGCTGGACAGCCGGCTCCAGGTACAAGCAGGGCGACGACTACTTCCGCCACAACGGCGCGGGCGAGATGCTGGTGTTCTCGGCCGCCGACTTCGAGGACTTCCGCCAGCCGCGGCCCGAGATGGCGCCGGAGATGGAGGGCGAGCTGGAGGACGTGGTGCGCATCCTCGCGCAGAACCGCTGGCCGTGGCGCATGCACGCCACCTACGACGAGACCATCCGCCGCGCGCTCGATGTGTTCGAGCGCGTCAACCGCGACGTTCCGCTGGAGGGCCTGCACTGGTTCTTCGACCACGCGGAGACGATCTCCGACGCGTCGATCGAGCGCATCGCGGCGCTCGGCGGCGGCGTCGCCGTGCAGCCCCGCATGGCTTACCAGGGCGAATACTTCGTCGAGCGCTACGGCGCGGCCGCTGCCGAGGCGACGCCGCCGGTTGCGCGCATGCTGGCCAAGGGCATCAACGTGTCGGCGGGCACCGATGCCACGCGCGTCGCGTCGTACAACCCGTGGGTGTCGCTCGCTTGGCTCATCACCGGCAAGACGGTCGGCGGCCTGCAGATCACGCCGCAACGCAACTGCCTCGATCGTGAGACTGCTCTGCGCATGTGGACCGAGAAGGTGGCGTGGTTCTCCGACGAGGTCGGCCTGAAGGGCGTGATCCAGGAAGGCCGCCTCGCGGACCTCACCGTGCCGGATCGCGACTTCTACGCCTGCGCCGAATCGGAGATCGCCGACACCACAGCGCTCCTCACGGTGGTGGGCGGCAAGGTCGTCTACGGTGCCGGCGAGTTCGCCGCCTGGGACGACGCCGGGCCACCGCCGCCGATGCCCGACTGGTCGCCGGTGCGGCGCTTCGGCGGCTATGGCGCCTGGGGCGACAAGGAAGGCGCGACCATGCAGGCCGCGTTGCGCCGCAACGCCCTGCCCGCTTGCGGCTGCAGCAGTGCCTGCAATGTGCACGGCCACGACCATCTCGCCGCAGCGAGCCGGTCGATTCCGGCGGCGGACTTGAAGAGCTTCTGGGGAGCGCTCGGATGCGCGTGCTGGGCGGCATGACAACAATGGCGATCCGCTGGCTGGCGCTGCTCGCGCTGTGCGCGGCCTACCTGCAAGGCGGCCTCAACAAGGCCCTCGACTTCGGCGGCGCCATCGCGGAGATGCAGCACTTCGGCTTGGCGCCGGCCGCGCCGCTGGCGTTGCTCACCATCGTGATCGAGCTCGGTGCCTCGCTGCTCATCCTCAGCGGCATCTATCGCTGGGCCGGCGCGCTGGTGCTGGCGGGCTTCACACTCTTTGCCACCTTCGTGGCGAACCGCTTCTGGGAGATGGTGCCGCCCGAGCGCTTCATGGCCGCCAACTCCTTCTTCGAGCACATCGGCCTCATCGGCGGTTTCATACTGATCGCATGGCACGACTTGAAGCAGCCGCAGAACGAGCGCACGTGAGCCGTCCGTTGCTCACCAGCAGCGCCTTGGGATTCACGGCGGGCTATGTCGACACCGTTGGGTTCATCGCGCTGTTCGGCCTCTTCACCGCGCACGTGACGGGCAACTTCGTGCTGATCGGCAGCGAGCTGGCGCATCCGACGCATGGCGTGCTGATCAAGTTCCTCGCCTTCCCGGCCTTCATCGCCGCGGTGGCGATGTCGCGCATGCTGGCGCTGTATGCCGATCGGCGCTGGAACTCTGCCGCGCGGCCTTTGCTCGTGCTTCAGGTCCTGCTGCTTGCGGCGTGCATGCTGTCGGGCTGGCGCGCGCAGCCCATCGTCGATGCGAGCGCACCCTGGGTGCTGGCCACCGGCGTGCTCGGCGCTGCCGCGATGGGCGTGCAGAACGCCGCGGGCCGTCTGGCCTTCAGCAACCTGACGCCGACCACCGTGATGACGGGCAATGTCACGCAACTGGTGATCGAAGTGGTCGACCTCGCGCGCGGCGCCGCCGATGACGCACTGCGCGGCCGCATCCAGAAGTTCCTGTGGCCGGTGCTGGCCTTCGGCGCCGGCGCGATTTGCGGCGCGTTCATCTTTCTGCAGGTGTCGCTCTGGGCCTTGGCGCTGCCACTCATCATCCTGGCGAGCCTGGCGCTGTCCCCCGCTAATCAAGCCTGATGCCGGCCTGCTTGACGAGGGCACCTGTTGCCTCGAACTCCCGGCTCACCTGCTCCGCGAACTGCTGTTGCGTCAAGCCGGAGGGCTCCGCGCCGAGCTTGTCCATCGCGGCCTTGACCTCAGGCATCTGCAGCACCTTGGTGGTGGCCGCCGCGAGCTTCGAGACCACCTCGGCAGGTACCTTGGCCGGCGCGAACATGCCGACCCAGAACGTGTAGTCCGAACCGGGGAAGCCTGCCTCGACGGTGGTCGTCAGCTTGGGCAGCGCGGGAGACCGCTTCTGCGAACCGACGGCAAGCGCAACCAGCTTGTTCTCCTGGATCAGCGGCATCGCGCTGACGATGGGCGCGAAGAACCAGTCGACCTGCCCGCCCGCCACGTCCATCAGCGCCGGCGGCGTGCCGCGGTAAGGCACGTGCGTGGCCTGCAGGCCGGCAGCGATGCGGAACTTCTCCGCGTTGATGTGCGTGGCGCTTCCGTTGCCGGCCGATGCGTAGGTCATCTTGCCGGGGCTGGCCTTCGCACGCTTGACGAGCTCGGCCACCGACGTGATCTTGCTCGAGGGCGAGACGACGAGCACGTTGGGCAGGGTGGCCAGCATGGACACCGGCGTGAAGTCCTTCAGCGTGTCGTACTTGAGCTTCGGGTACAGCGCGGCGTTGGCGACATGGCCTGCGGAATGCACGAGGATCGTGTAGCCGTCGGGCGCCGCCGCGGCCACCAGGCTCGCGCCGAGCGTGCCGCCGGCGCCCGCCCGGTTGTCGACGATGACGGTCTGCCCCAGCACCTTCGCCAGCTGCTCGCTGACGATGCGCGCGACGACGTCGGTGCCCGAGCCGGCGGTGAACGGCACGATCAGCGTGATCGGTTTGTTCGGATACGGGGTATCGGCAAACGCGGCGGTGGCCGCGACCGGAAGCAGTGCAGCCGCAATCAAGCGGCAGAGAACGGATCGGCGCGGGAGTGCCATCGCGATTTCCTTTCAGGTGTTGGGCATGACCAGCAGGACCTTGCAGGCCACCGCGGTCGCGTTATGAAGTTGCCGCGACTCGCCGGGCGCGATGTGGCAGGTGTCGAAGGGGCGCAGGCTGGCGGTCGACGGCCCTTCGCCACCATGGGCCGACACCTGCAGCTCGCCCTCGAGCACGAGGTAGAACTTCTCGACGGAAGAGGCGCTGAAGGTCGTGCCGCCGCCGGGCTCGATGATCGAGATGCCCATCCAGACGCTGTCGCTCGGGCCGGCCTCGCGGCCTTGGACGCGCCGCATCTCCATCATCGAATGCCCTGGCGCGTCATAGCGCGGCGCCTCGCTGAAACGAACGACGTGCATGGCGCTCCTTCAGGGTGCCAGGACGATGCGTTCCATCGAGCCGGCGAGCACCTTGCGATAGGCCTCTGCGGCCCGCTCGAGCGGCAG
>VBDL01000203.1:7042-8268 GCA_005884255.1 Betaproteobacteria bacterium
AGGCCGTTGAGAACCTCGGCGCACTGCGAGGCCGTGAGCTTGAGGCTGTCGACCCCGAGCATCTGCAGGTTGCGTCGATAGAACGCGAGGATGTCGAACGGCACGCTGCGCTCGATCGTCGAGATGAGCACCTGGGTGCCACCGATCGCGAGGCTCGCCAGCGCTGCGTCGAAATACGGCGAGCCCACGGTGTTGTAGGTGATGTCGGCGCCGCGCCCGCTGGTCGCCTCCAGCAGCTGCTGCGCGAGACCCGGATCCTGGCCATCGAACACCCGCACCGGGCACGACGCAAGGCCCGCGTAGGCGCGCGAGTCGCGTTCCACGCCGATGACGCTGGCACCGGCGCGCGCGGCCAGCTGCGCGGCGGCCTGCCCGACCTTGCCGTTCACGCCGAACACGATCACGGTCTGGCCGCGGCCGACGAGCCCGGCGCGGCGCAGCCCTTCGTTGGCGGTGATGAAGGGCACGCCCACCGTGGCCGCCGCGGCGATCGACACGCTCTGCGGCTTGCGCGACAGCGCGTCGACAGGCAGCACGAGATAGCGGGCATGCGTGCCGTCGCGCGACACGCCGAGGTCGCCGCCGGTGCCCCAGACATCGACACCCAGCCATGCCGCCGGCCCGGCGACGACGGTGCCGGCGTAGTCGCGCCCCGGCGTGCGCGGCCAGATGGCGTGCGGCATGAGGCCGAGCGCCGCCTTGACGTCGCTCGGGTTGACCGCGGCGGCCTTCACCTCCACCACCGCGTGGCCCGGCGGCGGCTCGGGCCGCTCGACGTCGACGATCTGCGGCGCCAGCGCCTCCGCATTGGCGGCCTTGCCGGTCAGCACGAGCTTGCGGCCGTTGGCTTGTTGCTTCATCAGGAGTCCTCTGGGTTCGGGGCGCTTCAGCGCTGGTTCGTCGGCGGCAGGTGCCACAGTTGCCGCGCCTGTGCGGCGCTCGCGAGCTGTCCGCCGAGGTCCTCGACGATGCGGCGTGCCTTGGCGACGAGATCGGCGTTGCTGCGGGCGAGCTCGCCCTTGCCGAGGTAGATCGTGTCTTCGAGTCCGATGCGCACGTGACCGCCCAGCAGATAGGCTTGCGCGACTGCTTGGAACGCATGGCGCCCCACGGCGAACGCGGACCATTGCGCGCGCTCGGCCAGCAGGCTGCGCGCGAACATCAGCGCGGCCGGCGAGAACGGCCACGCATAGCGCACGCCCGTGACCAGCGTGTACAGGCCCGGT
>VBDL01000204.1 GCA_005884255.1 Betaproteobacteria bacterium
CAGCGCATAGAAGTCGTCGGAAACGTCGTAGTGGAACTGGATCTGCCTGGCGTCGATCTCGGTGGTGTGGCGCGCGGCGGAGCGGTTGCGCCGCGTCACCTCGCGCCACCAGGTGAGCACGCCGTGCACGCCCTGGTGCTGCGTCGGGTCCTCGCCGATCAGCTCGGCGGCCACGGTCATCAGCTCGCGCAGGCTGCCGTCGACCTCGACGCGGCCTTCGACATAGTCCTCGGCCAGCTTGCCGACCTGGCCGCTGGCCACATGTCCCAGCGGGGTCAGATCGCGCAGCGTGAGGCGCAGCGCCGCGTCTGCCGCACCGAAGCGCCGGCCGCCCGGCAGCACGATCTCGACCGGGCGCGACAGGGCCGCGAGCTTGCGTTCAACGAGCGATTCCACAGCGTTCATGGGCGATCCATCGTGATGGCGTCGCGCCGACTTTAAGAAGAAACACGAACACCGCGCAAGGCGCGGGGTCAAACCGCGCCGCGGTGCTCGGCTACTGCAGGCGTTCGGCGAGCTGTGGCACGAGCCGCTGCTCGAAGGCGCTGCTGTCCAGCGCCGCGGCGTAGAGGAAGCCCTGGTACTCGTCGCAGCCGACGTCACGCAGGAACTGGCGCTGCGCCGGCGTTTCCACGCCCTCGGCGACCACGCGCAGCCGCAGCGCCTGCGCCAGCTGCATCACCGCACGCACGATGCCGGCGTCGCTGGCGTCGGCGGGCAGCCCGGCGACGAAGCTGCGGTCGATCTTCAGGCGCGAGATCGGCAGGCGCTTCAAATAGCCCAGGCTCGAGTAGCCGGTGCCGAAGTCGTCGATGGCCAGACGCACGCCGCGCTCGGCCAGCGCCTGCACACGCTGCAGCGCGCCGTCGGCATCGCGCAGCAGGATCGATTCGGTGAGCTCGAGCTCGAGCAGCTCGGCGGGCAGCCCGTGCGCGGCCAGCACTGCGGCCACGCCATCGACAAACGCCGGTTGGCGGAACTGCAGCGCCGACACGTTGACCGACACCGGCATGCGCCAGCCCTGCGCCAGCCAGTCCGCCGCCTGGCGCACCGCGCGATCGAGCACCCACTCGCCGATGGCGACGATGAAGCCGCTCTCCTCGGCCACCGGGATGAACTCCGCCGGCGGCACCTCGCCGAGCTCGGCATCGCGCCAGCGCAACAGGGCTTCGGTGCCAATGATCTGGCCCGACTGCAGGTCGATCTGCGGCTGGTAGTGCACGCGGAAATGCTTCTGCGCCAGCGCCTGGCGCATCGCGTGGTCGAGCCGCATGCGCGAGCGCAGGTCGACCTCGACGCGCGGCTGGTGGAAGCGAAAGCCGCCGCGGCTGCCTTCCTTGGCGCCGCGCATCGCCGCCTCGGCGTGGCGCAGCAGCGCATCGGCGCTCATCGCATCGCCGGGATAGAGCGCGATGCCGATGCTGCAGGTCACGGTGAAGGGGGTGTCCTCGAAGGTGAACGGTTGCGCCATCACTTCGAGCACGCGGCGCGCGGTGGTCTCCGCGCCGCGCGCGTCGGCGTGGTGAATCAGCACGACGAAGGAGTCGCCGCCGATGCGCGCCAGCATGTCGACTTCGCGCAGACAGCGCAACACGCGCTCGCTGGTCTCGATCAGCACGCGGTCGCCGATGCCGCTGCCGAAGCTGTCGTTGATCTGGCGGAAGCGGTCGAGGTCGACATGCAGCAGCGCGAACGGCGTGCCGTCGCGGCGCGCCAGCGCCAGCGCGTAGGCCAGGCGGTGCGTCAGCTGGTGCCGGTTGGGCACGCCGGTCAGCGCGTCGGTGTGTGCCAGCGCCTCGATGCGTTGGTCTGCGGCCAGCTTCTCGCTCTGGTCGCGGAACGAATAGACGCGGCCGGTCGGCCGCCCGTTGCTCCATTGCGGCAGCGTCACGCGCTCCAGCACGTGGCCCGAATGCAGGCGCAGCCTGTCGCGCGAGTGCAGCAAGGTGGCTTCCTGGATCGCCGCCAGGCGCTTGGCATAGCCCTGCGGGTCTTCGACGCTGCGCGTCATCCATGCGTGGATGGCGGCGTCGTCGCGCCGCTGCAGCAACTCGGCGGGCAGACCCCACAGCTGCGCGAAGCGGCGGTTGAAGGCCTGGATGCGGCCAACGAGGTCGGTGACGAGGATGCCGTCGGCGGTGGACTCCAAGGTCGCGCGCAGCTCGGCGATGACCGTGTCGCGCTCGGCCTCGGTGCGCCGCTGCTCGCTGCGGTCATGCAGTGTCACCAGCAGCCAGCGCAGCGTGCCGTCGGCCAGCGGCGTGACGTGGCGCGTCACCGGCACGGGCAGGCCATCGGCGCGCAGCACCAAGGTGTCGGAATGGATGCGCGGATCGCCGCCGTCGGCCACCTGGTCCCAGAAGGCGAGGTCTTCCGGCGTGGCGGCGAGCGAGCGCGCACCGCGGCCGAGCAGCGACGCGCGTTCCAGCCCGAGCAGCCGTTCGGCGGCGCGATTCACGGTGGCGATGCGCAGCGATGCGCTGTCGACCAGCCAGGCAGGTTCCGGCAGCGACTCCACCAGCGCGGCAAACAGCGCGCGATGCTCCGCGTCGGTCTCCTCCGGCAGGGCCGATATCACCAGCCCGCCCTCCGCCGAGCCGCCTCAAGGAGGGCGGAAGCCCCCCCGGGGGGCAGCGAACGGCAGTGAGCGTGGGGGCTCACCATTTAGTTTCCTCGGGGAGCGGATGCGGTGCGGGCTCGAAGAAGTAGGCGATGCGCTGGCGCGGCGCGAGATATTCGGCGGCCGCGGCGGGCAGCTGCTGCGGCTTCAGGCTGCGGCGGATGCCGATGTCCGTGGCCTCCTCCAGATCGAGCAGCAGCGCCTCGTCACGCGGCACATGGACATCGTGCACGAGCACGCGCGGCTTCAGCGGGCGCGACGAGTTCACCGCGCTGACCAGCGCATAGCGCTCGTCGGTGAGCTGCACCACCGAGCCCGGCGGGTAGACGCCCATCATGCGGATGAAGGCGTTGAGCATGGTCGCGTCGAACTTGTTCTTGCCCTGCGCGAACATCAGCGAGAGCGCCTCGTGCGGCGTCATCGCGCGCGACGGCTGGGCCGGGTTGCACAGGTTGTCGTAGCGGTTGACCAGCGCGACGATGCGTGCCGACGCGGTCATGCGGTCGAGGTTCAGCCGTTTCGGGAAGCCGGTGCCGTCGGCCTGCTCGTGGTGCTGCGCAATGACCAGCGTGGCGCCGGCGGACAGGCCCATGCGCTGCGCGTGAGCGACGCCATGCGCCACGTGCTCCTGGTACAGGCGCAGCTCGGAGGACGAGAACGCGTCATCGACATGGCGCACGCGGTCGGGCAGCTCGATCTTGCCGATGTCGTGCAGCATCGCACCGACGCCGAGGTCGAGCATCTCGGAATCGGCCAACCCGAAGGTCTCGCCCATCAGCATCGCGATGATGGCGACGTTCAGGCCGTGCGACGACGCACGGTCGCCGGCGCCTTCCGAGAGCAGCCGGATGCACAGCTCGCGCTGCCCGAGCATCTTGCTGACGAGCGACTGCGACAGCGCCTCGGCCTGGCCGCGCGCGGCCTGTGGTTGCGCGGTCACCATGTCGCTGGTCTGGCGCAGCGCACGTGTCGCCTCGGCGTACTGGCGCTCGCACAGCTGCAGCGCGGCCCGCTGCGCAGCCTGCGCCTCGCGGCGCTCGCGGCGTTCGGCGGCCTCCGGGCTTTCGGCGGTGGCGGATTCGCCGGCAGCGCCCAGCGCTTCGACAACGGCCGTGTCGCCGCCCGCGGGGGGCCGTTCGCTGCGCTCGGGGCTCCAGCGCACCTGCGTCAGGCCGAGCGAGCGAATCGTCGCGATCTGCTCGCCGGTGGTGAGCTTGAAGCTGCTCAGCGGAAAGGGATGCGACATCCAACCCAGGTCAAGATGAATGAACATCCCGATCTGCAGGTCGTGCACGTCGATCGCTGCGCCTGTCGCTGGTGGTTTCATCCCTGATTGCCGCTTGCCGGTGGCCGACGTGGCCGTTGAACCGTCCCTGGGCTATCGGCACGCGCGCCGGCCGACTTGAGAGGCCGCAACACGCCTGCCGTCACGGCGTACACGCCGCCACGGCCCGGTTCCATCGTCGCGTTCGCACCGTTGTAACGGGCCTGACTCTACCTCTGCGGCGGCATGCGGCCGCGTTGGCGAATGGGGCAAGCGTGCACTTGCTCGCACTTTGCGCGGAGAAACCCATCCGGCGTCCCCAGACCTGCTTGAACGGCTTCACCATTCGCTCGTACAATGTTCCCCAATGGAACTAGAGTTCATAGAAAGAACATCTGAGCCGGAGACCGAATGATCGACAAGGTGTGTGATTCGCCGGCGACGGCGCTGGCCGGCTTGCGCGACGGCGCGACGGTGATGATCGGCGGCTTCGGCGGCGCCGGGCAGCCCGCCGAGTTGATCGACGCGCTGATCGAGCATGGCGCGCGCGAGCTCGTCATCGTCAACAACAACGCCGGTAACGGCGAGACCGGGCTCGCCGGTCTGCTGAAGGCCGGCCGCGTGCGCAAGATCATCTGCTCGTTTCCGCGCCAGGTGGATTCGCAGGTGTTCGAACTGGTGCCGCAGGGCAACCTCGCCGAGCGCATTCGCGCCGCCGGCGCCGGCATCGGCGGCTTCTTCACGCCCACCGGTTACGGCACCGAGCTCGCCAAGGGCAAGGAGACGCGCGAGATCGATGGCCGCATGTACGTGTTCGAGACGCCGATCCATGCCGACTTCGCGCTGATCAAGGCCGAGCGCGGCGACCGCTGGGGCAACCTCACCTATCGCAAGACGGCGCGCAACTTCGGGCCGATCATGGCGATGGCGGCGAAGACCACGGTCGCCTCGGTGCACGAGATCGTGCCGCTCGGCGAGCTCGATCCAGAGGCGATCGTCACGCCGGGCATCTTCGTGCAGCGCGTGGTGAAGGTGGCGCGCACGGCCACCGGGCCGGCCGGTTTCAAGCAGGCAGCATGACGATGAGCTACGCCAAACTAACCCGCGACCAGATGGCCGCCCGCGTCGCCCGCGACATCCCCGAGGGCGCATACGTCAACCTCGGCATCGGCCTGCCGACACTGGTGGCGAATCACCTGCCGAAGGATCGCGAGATCTTCCTGCACAGCGAGAACGGCCTGCTCGGCATGGGCCCGGCGCCAGCGCCCGGTGAAGAGGACTACGACCTGATCAACGCCGGCAAGCAGCCCGTCACCCTGCAGCCCGGCGGCGCCTACTTTCACCACGCCGATTCCTTCGCAATGATGCGCGGAGGCCATCTCGACATCTGCGTGCTCGGCGCGTTCCAGGTCTCGGTCACGGGCGACCTCGCCAACTGGCACACCGGGGCGCCCGATGCGATTCCCGCCGTCGGCGGCGCCATGGACCTGGCCATCGGCGCGAAGAAGACCTGCGTGATGATGGAGCACCTCACCAAGAACGGCGAGAGCAAGATCGTCGAGCGTTGCAGCTATCCGCTGACCGGCATCGGCTGCGTCAGCCGCATCTACACCGACCTGGCGGTCATCGATGTCACGCCCGAGGGCCTGAAGGTCGTGGAAACGGTCGAGGGCCTGTCCTTCGACGAGCTGCAACGGCTGACCGGCGTGCCGCTGCTCGCCTGAGCCCCAGGAGACAACCATGACCCATGCCTACATCTGCGATGCGATCCGCACGCCCTTCGGCCGCTACGGCGGCGCGCTGTCGTCGGTGCGCACCGACGACCTCGGCGCCATTCCGCTGAGGGCGCTGATGGCGCGCAACCCGAAGGTCGACTGGCAGGCGGTCGCCGACGTGATCTACGGCTGCGCCAACCAGGCCGGCGAGGACAACCGCAACGTGGCGCGCATGGCCGCGCTGCTCGCCGGCCTGCCGCCGCAAGTGCCCGGCGCAACCATCAACCGCCTGTGCGGCTCGGGGCTCGATGCGCTGGGCACCGCGGCGCGCGCCATCAAGAGCGGTGAGGCGGGCCTGATGATCGCCGGCGGCGTAGAAAGCATGAGCCGCGCACCCTTCGTGATGCCGAAGGCCGAGAGCGCGTTCTCGCGCAGCAACGCGATCTACGACACCACCATCGGCTGGCGCTTCGTCAACAAGCTGATGAAGGAACAATACGGCGTCGATTCGATGCCGGAGACGGCGGAGAACGTGGCGGCCGACTTCAAGATCGAGCGCGAGGCGCAGGACCGCATGGCGCTCGCCTCGCAGCTCAAGGCCGTGGCCGCGCAGAAGTCCGGCTTCTTCGATGCCGAGATCACACCGGTGACGATCGCGCAGAAGAAGGGCGAGCCCATTGTCGTCACCAAGGACGAGCACCCGCGCGAAACGTCGCTCGAGGCGCTGGCCAAGCTCAAGGGCGTGGTCAAGCCCGACGGCAGCGTGACCGCGGGCAATGCGTCGGGTGTCAATGACGGCGCCTGCGCGCTGCTGCTGGCCGACGAGAAAACGGCCGCGCGCCACGGCCTCACGCCGCGTGCGCGCGTGGTCGGCATGGCCACCGCCGGCGTGGCGCCGCGCATCATGGGCATCGGCCCGGCGCCGGCAACGAAGAAGGTGCTGGAACTCACCGGACTGTCGCTGGCTCAGCTCGACGTCATCGAATTGAATGAGGCATTTGCCGCCCAAGGGCTGGCAGTATTGCGCGAGCTCGGCCTCGCCGACGACGACGCGCGCGTCAACCCGAACGGCGGCGCGATCGCGTTGGGTCATCCGCTCGGCGCCAGCGGCGCCCGCTTGGCGACCACGGCGGTGAACCAGC
>VBDL01000205.1 GCA_005884255.1 Betaproteobacteria bacterium
TCAACGGGTTAGCGCTTCATGGCCAGCCCGCTACCACCGGCGTTGCCTACAGCCTTGACGCTCACGAGCGTTGACCCGGCCCTGCTCACCGGAACTGACCCGGCGAAGGACGGGGATGAGGCGTTGAAGGCGCGCAGGAACCGCCGCCACGGCGCGCGAGGTCGGATCACGCGGACCCACCGTATCGGCGCGCACAGATCGCTGCCGCTGGCTGGCGTGATCGACGAGGGCTTGTACTGGGGGTTCCCACCCCAGCCCCCGGTGCTGCGGCAACGCCGACGATGATGAAGACGCGGTAGAACTGCGCCCACAGGACGGGCGCGGCGACCGCAACGACCAGCCAGTAGTTCGAGCCGCCGCGCCCCACTCGTGTTGACCGCGAGTGCGTGCGCAGTATGGCACCCGGCGAAGGTGGCGAGTCCATGCTGCCCAAGCACCAGCCGGCACGCGCGCTCGCAACACTGCGAGCCGCGCATGCATGGTGCAGGGCAAGGCGAGGCGCAAGGCAGCGCACGGGCGTTCGCCTGCGCGCGCTGCGGCGCCGCGGTGCTGGTGTGCAGCCGCTGCGACCGCGGCCAGCGCTACTGCGGGCGCGACTGCGCGCGCCCGGCGCGACGCGAGTCGCTGCGCGAAGCCGGCCGGCGCTACCAGCGCAGCCGGGCCGGTCGCTTCGCGCATGCGCGGCGGGCGGCCCGCTACCGTCAGCGGCGGCGCCAGCAAGAGATCGTGACGCATCACGGTTCACAAGCACCGTGTGAAGCGGGCACAGTGGCGGCGGACCCGGCCGCTGCGCAAGCGGCCGCGACGACCGACGGCACCGCGCCTGCCCCGTGGCACTGCCACTGGTGCGAGCGCGAGTGCGCGCCGTTGCTTCGCCGCGGCTTCCTGCGCCATGGCCGGGCCTGCGTTGCCTTCACCGTTGCCCGAGAAGGAAGCGTGCATGGCCGACCGCCCTGACAGCGACGTCGAACTGCAGCGGTTGCAGCTGCGCTTCGCCGCCGCACGCGTGAGCGACGAGCGCGCCGTGCAGCGCCTGATGCACTCCATCGACGCGTGCGGGCAGCTCGTCGCGTGCACCGTCGTGCGCGACGGCGACGGCGGCGACGACGCCGCGCCGCTGGTGCTCATCGACGGCTACCGGCGCGTGGCCGCGCTGCGGCGGCTGGGGCGCGACACGGCGCGCGTGCAGTGCGCCAGCGGCACGCTGGTGCAAGCGCTGGCGCAACTGCTGGCATGCGCGCAGTCGCGCTCGCTGGCGGCCATCGAGCAGGCGCTGCTGCTGCGCGAGCTGATCGACGGCCAGCAGCTGTCGCAGCGCGACGCCGCGCGCCAGTGCGGGCGCGACGCGAGCTGGGTGCAGCGGCGGCTGTTGCTGCTGCACGCGCTGCCCGAGCGCGTGCTCGAGGCGGTGCGCGGGGGCAGCGTGTCGAGCTGGGCGGCCGTGCGCGTGTTCGCGCCGTTGGCGCGCGCCAACGCCGATCACGCGCAGCGGCTGCTCGCCAGCGTGCGGCATGAGGCGCTGTCCACGCGCGATCTGCACCTGTGGTTCGCCCACTACCAGCGCGCTCAGCGCCGCGAGCGCGAGCACATGGCCGATCACCCGCGGCTGCTGCTGGACAGCGTGCGCGAGCGCGAGCACGACCGTGCGGCCGCGCGGCTGAAGGACGGCCCCGAGGGCCAGGCGGTGGCCGAACTCGGGCACGCGCAGGCGCTGCTGGAACGTGCGCGCAAGAGCTTGGGCGCGCTACAGCGCCCGGTGAGCGTGCCGTTGACCTGCGCCTGCCGTCGCGTGCGTGCGCGGCTGAGCGAGCTCGATGCCGAACTGCGGAGGTTCACCGATGACGCCGATCCAACTGCGCGACAGCGTGCGGGCCTTGCAGGCGCAGGGTCACTCGTTGCGCCAGATCAGTCGCCTGCTGCACATCTCGCGTAACACCGTGCGGCGCATCCTGCGCGAGCCGCCGCGTGCGGCGCGCGGCTCGGCGCTGGAGCCGGCGCTGCAGCAGCGGCTCAAGGACGTCTACGCCCGCGCGCAGGGCAACGCGGTGCGCATGGCGCAGATTCTTCGCGACGAAGACGGCCAGGTACCGCCGTACAGCACGCTCACGCGCTGGGTGCGCGAGGCCGAACTGCGCGAGCCGCCCAAGCGCGCCGGGCGCTACCACTTCGCGCCGGGCGAGGAGATGCAGCACGACACTTCGCCGCACCGCGTGGTGGTCGCTGGCAAGACCGTGACCGCGCAATGCGCGGCGCTGACGCTGGCGTGCTCGCGGCGGTTGTTCGTGCGCTACTACCCGCGCTACACGCGGCTGGAGGCCAAGCACTTCTTGCTGCAGGCGGTGCTGTTCATGCAAGGCGCCTGCGCGCGCTGCGTGATCGACAACACCAGCGTCGTGCTGGCCGGCGGCGCCGGGCCTCAGGCGGTGGTCGCCCCCGAGATGGCGGCCTTCGCCGCGACGCTGGGCTTCGCCTTCATGGCGCATCGCGTCGGAGACCCGAACCGCAAGGGTCGCATCGAGCGCCCGTTCTTCTATGTGCAAACGAACTTCCTGCCTGGGCGCACGTTCGCCGACTTCGACGACCTGAACGCGCAGGCGCTGCGCTGGTGCGTCGAGGTGGCGAACGCCAAGCCCAAGCGCGATCTGGGCTGCTCGCCCGAGGACGCGTACCGGCAGGAGCTGGCGCACCTGCGGCCGTTGCCGGCGGCGCTGCCGCCGGTGTACGAGGTGCTCGACCGGGTGGTGGACCTGTATGGCTTCGTCAGCGTGGACACCAACCGCTACTCGGTGCCCGAGCGCCTGGTGGGCAAGACGATGACGGTGTTCAAGCATTACGGCCAGATCGAGATCCACCATCGCGGCACGCCGGTGGCCACGCATCCGAGGCTGGTCGACCAGCGCGACGCGCGCCACGTCATCGCGGGGCATCACACCGTGGCGCAGCGCGCGCCGCGCGAGCCGGCGCTGGAGCAGCAGCTGCTGCGCGGCGAGCACGAGGTGCTGCAGCGCTACGCCGCGGCGCTGAAGGCGCGGCCGAACGGCCGCGGCGTGCGCGCGCTGCGCCGGCTGCTGCAGATCAAGCGCACCTACCCGCGCGAGCCGTTCCTGGCGGCGGTGCAGCAGGCGCTGAAGTTCGGCCTGTTCGATCTGGCGCGGCTGGAGCACCTGGTGCTCAAGCACGTGGCAGGCGACTTCTTCGCTCTCGGTGGCGATGACGGCGACGACGATGACACCGCCGCGTGAGCAGCTGCGCGCGCTCGTGCAGGAGCTGAACTTCAAGGGCATGGCGCGGGTGCTCGACGAGGAGCTCGACGCTGCCGAACGCAATGCCGCGCCGGTGGTCGAGGTGTTGCAGCGGCTGCTCACCGAGCAGGCCTTGTACCAGCGCGAGAGGCGGCTGGCGTACCGCATCGCGCAGGCGCGCGCGCCGTGGCAGTGGACGATCGACTCGTTCCCCTTCGCCCAGCAGCCGGGCGTGAACAAGGCGCAGATCCTCGGCTTGGCGGGGCTGGAGTTCGTGCGCCGCGCACAGAACCTGGTGCTCATCGGGCCGACCGGCACCGGCAAGACCGGAATTGCGATCGGCTTGCTGAGGCAGGCGTGCCTGAACGGCTACGCCGGGCGCTTCTACAACGCGCAGGCGCTGTTCGACGAGCTGTACGCGTCGCTCGCGGACCGCAGCACGACGCGGCTGCTGAAGGCGCTGTCGCGCATGCGCCCGATCGTCATCGATGAGCTGGGGTACCTGACGCTCAAGCCCGAGCAGGTCAACGCGTTCTTCCGTCTGATGGATCAGCGCTACGCGCGCGTGAGCACGATCATCACCACGAACCTGGACTACGACGCCTGGTACGACATGTTCGGCAACAAGCCGTTGGTGGATGCGCTGCTGGACCGGTTGCGCCATCACTGCATCACGATCCGCATCGACGGGCCGTCACTGCGCGAGCCAGCGCCGGTGGATGCCGAGCCGACGGTCAGCCCCTCATCGCGTGGCGTCGCCGCCGCCGCGAAACGTCGTCGTACGGCAGCCTGATCCGCGCCTGCGATCGCAGCCGTGGCGCCTCGTCGTGCCACCTGCCCCGCCGCCCGTCACGCCGGCGCCGTCCGCAACAAAGCAGCGCGCACTCGGTGGGTCAGCTTCCAGTGAGCAGACGAGGGTCAGATCCGGTGAGCGTTGAGGGCCTGGTTCGACGGAGGCTTGAGTCGACGTCGGTTTGTGAGGCTCGGGAGCCCAATGGGTTGTGGGGGACGTGCCGGTCGGCA
>VBDL01000206.1 GCA_005884255.1 Betaproteobacteria bacterium
TGGCCATGATGCAGCGCGCCAGCCGCGGCTTCGGGATCAGACGCACCGTCACTTCGGTGACGACGGCCAGCATGCCCTCGCTGCCGATCATCACACTCAGCAGATCGAGCCCCGGCACATCGAGCGCTTCGGAGCCGAACTCGACCGGCGTGCCGTCGGCGAGGAAGCCCTTGACGCGCAGCACGTTGTGCAGCGTCAGCCCGTACTTCAGGCAGTGCACGCCGCCGGAGTTCTCGGCCACGTTGCCGCCGATGGTGCAGGCAATCTGGCTGCTCGGGTCGGGCGCGTAGTACAGGCCATGCGGTGCGGCGGCCTCGCTGATGGCCAGGTTGCGCACGCCGCATTGCGCGACCGCGGTCTGCGCCAGCGGGTCGATCGAAAGAATCTGGTTGAACTTGGCCAGCGACAGTGTCACGCCCAGCGCATGCGGCAGCGCGCCACCGGACAGGCCCGTGCCGGCGCCGCGCGCCACCACCGGCACCTGCAGGCGATGGCAGGCTTGCAGCACCGCGGCCACCTGCGCGTCGTTCTCCGGCAGCGCGACGGCCAGCGGCTGTTGGCGGTAGGCGGTGAGCCCGTCGCATTCGTAGGGCACGGTGTCCTCGCGCTGCCACAGCAGGGCATGCGCGGGCAGCACGGCGGAGAGTTCGGCGATCACGGCGCGCAGGCGCGCGGCGCGTTCGTCAGGCGCGTTCATGCGGCAACTGTACTGCCGCGCGGCTGACGAAACGCTGAGCGCGCATGGTCACAACGCCTTGAACCGGCACGCTGGGAATCGCGCTCAGGCGACGAACGTGGTGAGCACGGCGGTGTAGCCGTACAGATGCCGGTGCGCGATTTCGCCGCCGGCGAAGAAGCCGGCCAGTGGCACGTCGCCCAGAGCGCGGCGCACCATCTGCAGTTCGGCCGACGGCGCGCCGAAGTGCGGGCCGCCGCGGCCGGCGCAGCTGATGAAGACGGCCCCGGCGATGCGTGGCGCGGTGGGCGCGGTGTCGCCGGTGGCGCCCGGTTGCGCGCGCGGCAGTGTTTCGCCGGCAGGCGCATCCTGCGGCAAAGCCTGCGCTTCGAGCTCCTCGCGGATCTCGGCGCAGATGCGCGTCAGGTCGCGCGCGGCGGACTGCGACGAGCGCTGGCAGAACGTGAGCTGCATGCCCTCGTCGATGGCGTCGGCGATGGCCACGCCGCGCTGCTGAGGGTCTATGCCGATCAGATGGCGCACGCGCGTGTCGCTGCCGAACTGGCCGGGCCGCGCCAGCGCCTGAGCGCCGCCGTCGCTCAGGCCGGCCAGGGTCTGCTGCAGGCGCTGCAGCGCGTCGCGCGGCCGGTCGGCGTCGGCGCCGATGTCGCGCAGCAGCACATCGAGCGCCGGCTCGTCGTCGAGTGTGAGCGCGACATTGCGCTGCGCGGCGCTGACGCGATGCACCGGCCCCACCGGCTGGCAGCCCTGCGTGACGCGCGACAGGAGCGCCACCTCCTGCGTGAAGGCCACGCCCGACAGGCCGCCTTCGAACACGCCGTCGGCCACCGTGACGGTGCGCGCGCGCGACGAGGCCAGCCCGCCGAACAGATAGTCGCCGGCCGTGCGTGCGCTCATCTCGTGCAGCAGCTCGCCGAGCTCGGGCGTTGCGGCGTCAGCGTGCACGAGCGCGGTGTGGGCGGCGAACGACGCGAGCGGCTTGACGCCGGAGAACACGCGGAACTGCTGGCTCGGCAGTTCGGCCAGCAGCAGCGACAGCGCGGGCAGGTCGAAGTACTCGACGCCGCTGGCCGCGATGCCCACGCCCACCGCGCCGACCCAGGCGACGCCCGGCCAGCGGCGGCGCAGCTCGTCGTGCAGGCCCTCGGCCTGCGCGGCGTAGTGGTCGGTGAGGTAGACGAAGCCCAGCGTCGGCGTGCATGGCGCGGCGCGCCGCTGCGCATCGATCTGCGCCGCCGCCGCGACCAGCGCGGTGCGCCAGTCGGGGTGGGTGGCGTGGCCGTGCAGGAAGGGTTTCATGACTGATGCGCGGCATGTACCGCGCGTTCGCGTCAGGCGGAGGAGGATGTCGTGCTCGAGGAAGCGCGCCGCTTGGCCGCCGCCTTGCGCACTGCCTTGGCGGGCGTGGCCGCCGCCTGCTTCAGCGTCTGGCCGGCCGCGTCTGCCGATTGCTTGACCATCGTGCCGGCCAGCGTCTTCGCCGCGTCGGTGGCGGTGTCCTTCATCGCGCTGGCCGCCAGCGTGGTGAACTGCTTGGTCAGCGCGCCCCACCATTGCATCGGGTCGACCGGGCCGGCGGCCGTTGCGGGCCCGGCGTTCTTCGCGGCGGCCGCGCTCTTGCCGCGCTTGGCCGCGGCCTTTTTCGCCGGCGCCGCCGGCGCGGGCTTCGCCTCGGCGGCGGGCTGCGGCGTGGGCACGCGGATCTTCATCGATTCGCGCAGGTCGTCCATCTGCACGTTCATCGTCTGCAGCGTCGACAAGGTCATGCGCTGCACCTCCAGCGCCTGGATCGTCGCGCCCAGCATGCGCGCGTTCTGCTCCAGCCAGAACTGCACGGTGCGCAACTCCTCGATGCGCCTTTCCAGCTCCTGCGGGTTCAGCGTCGGCGCGATCCACTGGCCCATGTTGGGCAGCGCCGCACCGGCGTTCTTCACCAGGCCCTGCAGGAAGTCGAAACCGGGAACCAGCTTGGTGAACGAGGGGGCGTCGGCCATGCGCGTTGTCTCCGAGTGCTTTGAATGATTGTGCACTTCGCCGCCAGTGATGACTACTTGAAGGCTACGCGCTCCACGCGGTAGCCGCGCTGCTCGAACAGCGCCGGCAGCCCGCTGTTGCCGATCATGTGCAGGCTGCCGACCGCGGCGAACACCGTGTGGCCGCTCTCGTGGAGGGCGGCGATGCGCTCGGCCAGCAGCGGGTTGCGCTCGTCGAGCAGGCGGCGCAGCGCGCGGCGCTCGTCGGCCGTGCGCGCGCAGTCGCACCACTGCTGGTAGCGCTGCAGCTCGTCGAAGCGGCTGTCGGCCCACACCGCGGCGATGCGCTGGACCATGGTGCGCGCGCGGCCGTTCTCCAGCTCCTGCAGCGTCTTCTCGACCGTCTCGATGCGTTCCTGCGCGCTGTCGCTGCGCAGCAGCTCGATCTGCGACTCCGGCGTCTCGAGCGACACGACCGGCTTGCCGAGCCCACGTGCCAGCCCGGCGAAGAACGGATCGATCGCGTAGCTCGGATCGAGACCGTCAGCGCGTGCGGCCATCACCGACAGCGTCAGCGCCTGCATCTCCGGCGACATCATGCCGAGCACCTGCGGCGGCAGGCAGGCGCGCTCGGCATGGGTGCGCAGCCGCGCGGCGAGCGGGGCCGGCAGCGCCGCATCGGCATCCGCCGCCAGCGCGGCGGCGAGGCGCTGCGCGGTGGCGGGGTCGAGCAGGTCGATCTCCAGCGCGATCTGCTCGCTGGCCATGGCCGCGCGCATCACCGCGGGGCCGGGATACATCCACGCCAGCTTGGCCACATGCACGGTGCCGTAGAGGTAGGAGCTGCGGCCATCCTTGCTGATGCGCCAGAGGAAGCCGCGGTCGCGCGCTTGCGCAAGCCCGGCTTGCGCCTGCTCGGGCGTTGGCGCCTGTGCCGCCGGCGGGCACGCCTCGGCCGCTGGAGCGGCAGGACTCAGCCACAGGCCTGCGGCCAGCGTGGCGATGCGGGCGAGCCTGCGCATCATCACTGCGCGCCAGCGACCTTCTGCTCGATCGCGCCGAACACGCTCAGGCCGTCGCGCCCCTTCATCTCGATGCGTATGGTGTCGCCGAACTTCATGAACTCGGTGGCCGGTGCGCCGCTTTCGATGGTTTCGATCGCGCGCTTCTCGGCGATGCACGAGTAGCCCTTGCTCCAGTCCTTGTTGCTCGCGGTGCCCGAACCGACGATCGAGCCGGCGCGCACGTTGCGCGTCTTCGCGATGTGCGCCATCAGCTGGCCGAAGTGGAAGGTCATCTCGGGGCCGGCCTCGCACATCCCGACCTTGCGGCCGTTCCAGCTGCTTTGCAGCGTGAGGTGCACGCGGCCGCCTTGCCACGCGTCGCCGAGCTCGTCGGGCGTCACCGCCACCGGGCTGAACGCGGTGGCCGGCTTGCTCTGGAAGAAGCCGAAGCCCTTGGCCAGCTCGGTGGGGATCAGGTGGCGCAGCGACCAGTCGTTGGCGAGCATCAAGAGGCGCACGCCTTCGAGCGCGGACTCGGCCGGCGTACCCATCGCGACGTCGCCGGTGATCACCGCGACCTCGGCCTCGAAGTCGATGCCCCAGGCCTCGTCGGCGAAGCGCGCGTCGTCACAGGGGCCGAGGAAGTCGTCGCTGCCGCCCTGGTACATCAGCGGGTCGCTGTAGAAGCTCTCCGGCACTTCGGCATTGCGTGCCTTGCGCACCAGCTCCACATGGTTGAGGTAGGCGGAGCCGTCGGCCCACTGGTAGGCGCGCGGCAATGGCGCCATGCACAGCGCCGGGTCGAAGGGGAAGACGTGGCGGGCCTTGCCGCTGTTCAGCGTGGTGTACAGGTCCTGCAGCTGCGGTGACACGAAGTTCCAATCGTCCAGCGCCTGCTGCAGCTTCGTCGCGATGCCGGTCGCATAATGGGCCGAAGCAAGATCGCGCGAGACGACGACCAATTGGCCATCGCGCGAACCGTCCTTGTAGGTAGCAAGTTTCATGATGGGAGCGAGAGTGACGGCGCGTATTGTCGGTGCTCCGCTCTCCAGGCGGCGCGCGCTGCGCTTCATCGTGATCGTCGCGGCGGTGGGCGCCTTTCATGCGGCGTTGCTGCAGCAGACGCTTGCTTCGCGGCCCGAGGCTGCATCCCCCGTCTCGCCGCCGCGGGCCGTTCAGCTGAGCACGCCGCCCGCTGCGGCGCCGAGTGTGGTGAGCGTTGCCGAGGTGCCGAATGAACCGGCGCTGGCGCCCCCACCGAAGCCCGCCGCGAAGCCGGTGCCGCCTCGCCGCTCCGCGGCGCCGACCGAGCCAGCGCCGCCGCAGGCCGAACTGCCGGCTCCCGTCGTAGTTGCCGCCGCCGCGCCGACCGAAGCACTGGTGCCAGTGGCCGCCACGGCTGCGGCGTCGGCACCCGCTGCCGCTGGCATTCAGCCGCCGGTCTACGCGACCCGCATGCCGCCATCGGTGCATTGGGCCTATGTGCTGCGGCGCGGCTTCTTGAGCGGTCGCGGGGACCTGCGCTGGTCACTGCGCGACGGCCGCTACGAGGCGCGGCTGGAAGGCAACGTCGCCGGCTTCAACGTGCTCGACTGGACGAGCCGCGGCGCCATCGATGCGGCCGGCGCCGCGCCGGAGCGCTTCGTGATCCGCCGCCGCGGCAAGGAAGCGATGGCCGCGAACTTCCAGCGCCAGGCAGGAAAGATTACCTACTCGGGGCCGACGACTGAGCATCCCTTACCGACGGGCGCGCAGGACCGTTTGAGCCTGCTGCTGCAGTTGACGGCCATCGTCGCGGCCAATCCGCAGCGCTTTCATCATTCCGATGCTCGCATTGTGGTTTTCGTCACCGGCGCGCGCGCCGATGCCGACGTGTGGACCTTCGACATCGTCGGCGAGGAGTCGGTCGACACGCCGCGCGGCCCCGCACGGGCGCTGCACCTGCGGCGCGAGCCGCGCATGCCCTACGACACGCTGCTCGACGTGTGGCTCGACCCGGCGCGCCACCATCTGCCGGTGCGCGCTTCGCTGGCGAATGCGGGCGGCGGTGAGCCGCTGGAATTGCTGCTTTCCGACGAAGACCCCTCTTCCTGAGGGGAGGCTATCGGACATGACGCGAATGGGGGGTCATCGGCTGGCTTGAAATTTGCGTTAATGAGCTCAGGTAGCGGGCAAGGAGAGTCCACATGCTCATGCTCTACAACTCGGACAATTTCGCCGTCGTGCAAATCGACGTGCCAGCGCCGAGCCATGACGAGAGCGGCCCGCTGACCCGTGGCGGCTACGAGATCGTCGACAAGTTCGCGCGCAAGGAGATCTTCCTCGAAGGCGCGATGGCCGAGACCTTCAAGGAAGGCGTCGAGGCGCTGATCGAAACCAGCCCGTCGGAAGAAGAGCTCGACGATTTCATCGGCCGCTTCACCACCCTCGCCCAGCAACCAGTGGTGCTGCACTGAGTTACTTCAAGCACTAACCAAGGATGACCACGGGCCACCGCGGATCCGGCTTCGCCGGTCCGCCGGTGGCGCCCCCTTGAGGGGGAGCGCCGAAGGCGCTACGGGGGTGGTTCAGTTTCAGGGCTTGCCCCGGCTCGCGCGCTGCGTCAAGATCGTCGCCACCTGAGTAGGAGGTGGTGGTCATGCCTCGCAGCCATGCCGACGCTCGCTGCGTGCCTTCGCCCGGTCTGGATCGGGCGCCGGTGCTCGACCGCATGTGCTCGCACTTCGTGCTCGCGCTGACGATGAAGCATGCGGGGCGCTTCAATCTGCGGCGCGACTGGAACAATCTGCTGTCGCTCGTCGGCCGCCACCTGGTGTGGCCGGCGCCGGTGCTCACCCGGCTGCGCGACTACCTCACTCGCCGCTGCAAGGGCAATGCGCTGTGGCGCGGCCATGAAGCGCTCGACGACGTCAACTTCCTGCGCCGCCACGGCGAGTGGCGCGGCCCGTACGAGGAAGGCACGCTGTTCTTCTACATCGACGAGTACGTCAAGGATTCACCCAAGGATCTGCTCGCCGTGCTCGGCGCCACTGCCGAAAGCCTGGAACGCGGGCTGAAGAAGGAATCGACGCTGGTCGAGAAGAACATCGACGCGCTGGCCGGGCTGCTGCAGCTCAACCCGGCCGAGCGCGCGCT
>VBDL01000207.1 GCA_005884255.1 Betaproteobacteria bacterium
TCGATCACGTCGCGCCCGCGTGCGCCCTCCGCGACGACGCGCAGGTCCTCCAGCTCGTCGAGGAACTGGCGCAAGCCGGTGCGCACGATGGCATGGTCATCGACGATGGCGACATTGATCACGGCTGGTCTCCCGATTGCTCGTGGATGTGGAAAACGTAGCAAACGGCATGCGTGCGACCATCCTCCGCGTCATCTACAGCCCACTGGCCTATCCCGCCGCGCTGCTGTTCGCCGCGGCGTTTCTGATCGTCAGCGAAGTGTCCTATCGTGAGTCGGTCGCCACGCTCGGCGAAATGGACCGCATGGCCAACGGGCGGTTGGCCATCGAGCGGCTGCAGCAACAGCTCAGCGACGCCGAGTCGGGCCAGCGCGGTTACCTGATCACCGGCCGCCCCGAATACCTGGAGCCCTACCGCAACGCGGTGCGCGAGGTGGGTGCGACGCAGCGGCAGATCCTCGACTACTACGCGCAACAACGACCGCTGCGGCTGGGGCAGGCGCGCGAGCTGGCGAACCTGGCGGACGAGCGCATGGCTGAGCTGGAGGCGCTCGTGCGGCTGCGCGAGCAGGGCCGCGAACTGGCGAGCGAGCGCCAGGTCGCCAAGGGCGTGGGCAAGAGCCAGATGGACCGTCTGCATGAGCTCGCCGGCTCGCTGGTCAACGAGGAGCTGCAGGCCATCGAGGCCCAGCGCGCCGGCATCCGCCGCACGCTGATGCTCAACCGCCTGGGCATCGGCGCGCTCACCGCGGTGAGCGTGCTCGGGCTCTATCTGTTCGTGCGCCAGTCCGGCACCCTGCTCCGCGAGCGCGAGCAGCAGCGCCTGGCGCTGCAGGCCGAGCGCGATGCGCTGGAGCGCCAGGTCGACGCGCGCACGCGGGAGCTGCGCGATCTTCTGCAATACGTGCAGACGGTGCGCGAGGACGAGAAGGGCCGGCTCGCGCGCGAGCTGCACGACGAGCTCGGCGCACTGCTCACGGCGGCCAAGCTCGACGTCGCCCGCCTGAAGCCGCGGCTCGGCTCGGCAGCGGACAGCGCCGAGCTGCGCGAGCGGCTGCAGCACCTGACCGAGTCGCTGAACGAGGGCATCGCGCTGAAGCGCCGCATCATCGAGAACCTGCGTCCGTCGGCCTTGAGCAACCTCGGGCTGGTGCCGGCGCTGGAAGCCTTGCTCGACGACATGCAGCAGCGCCTGAAGCTGAAGATCGACGCACACCTGGACGATCCGCGCCTGCCGCCGCCGGCCGACCTCACCGTGTACCGCTTCGTGCAGGAGGCGCTGACCAACGCCGCCAAGTACGCCAAGGCCAAGTCGTTGACGGTGAGCATGCGCGTCAACGGCGAACAGGTGCGCGTGGAGGTCGCCGACGATGGCGTGGGCTTCGACACCAAGGCCTCGCGCGTGGGCCACCACGGGCTGGCCGGGCTGCGCTACCGCGTGGAGGCTGTGGGCGGGAGGCTGCGCGTCAGCAGCGCGCCGGGCAAGGGCACCCGCTTGACGGCGGAGCTGCCCCGGGCCGCAGGCTGAACGTCGGCATCGTCCTACAGCGCCGCTGCGGCCCGGCCCACAGCCCGAGGCAGCCTCCTCCCATGGGGCTCACGCGGCAATGCGCCTAGCCTTGGAATGACTGCAAGCCAAGCAAGGAGTTGCCCATGCTGCACTACGCCGTTGTGTTCTTCGTCATTGCGCTGATCGCGGCGCTGTTCGGTTTCGGTGGCATCGCCGCCGGCGCCGCCGGCATCGCGAAGCTGCTGTTCTTCATCTTCATCGTCTTGGCGGTGGCATCGCTGATCATGAACGCCCTACGCGGCAGGGGGCCTCCGCTGTAGCCAAGGAGCCGCACCATGCTGAAGTGGGCGCTGATCTTCGCGGTGGTTGCATTCGTGGCCGGCCTGTTCGGTTTCACGGGCATCGCGGCCGGCGCCGCCGAAATTGCCAAGCTGCTGTTTGGCCTGTTCCTCGTGCTGTTCATCGTGGCCCTGCTGCTCGCGATTGCCGGCATCGAGTTGTTCAAGGGCAAATAACCAAGGAGAAATTCATGTCACCTGTACGCATCACATTGGCGGCCGCCGTTTCGGCCGTCGCACTGGTCGCGCTGCCGGGCTGCTCGGTCCTGCGTCACCAGGAAACCGTTGGCCAGTACACCGACGACGCCAGCATCACCGCCAAGGTGAAGTCCAAGTTCGCCGAGGACAAGGCGGTGAGCGCGATGGCCATCAAGGTCGAGACCTTCGAAGGCCTGGTCACCTTGTCGGGTGCCGCGAAGTCGATGGAAGAGAAGTCGAAGGCCGAGGAGCTGGCCCGCAGCGTGGCCGGCGTGAAGAGCGTGAAGAACGCAATCATTGTCCGCGCCTGACGTGTCAGGCGGGACGGCACTGACCCCGAGAGTCAGCCTGGCAAGGGAAGACAGAACTAGAACAGGAAGTAGCGCTGCGACATCGGCAGCACTTTCGCCGGCTCACAGGTGAGGAGCTGGCCATCGGCGCGCACGGCGTAAGTCTGCGCGTCGATTTCCATTGTGGGCGCGCAATCGTTGTGCACCATGTGCGCCTTCTTCACCGTGCGGCAGCCCTTCACCGCCGCCAGGCGCTTGTGCAGGCCGTAGCTCTCGACCGTGCCCTCGTTGAGCGAAAGCTGCGACACGAAGCTCAAGCTGCCGCGCGCTATGGCGCCGCCGAAGGCGCCGAACATCGGCCGGTAGTGCACCGGCTGCGGCGTGGGGATCGATGCATTCGGGTCGCCCATCGCCGCCGCCGCGATGAAGCCGCCTTTGAGGATGAGGCTCGGCTTCACGCCGAAGAAGGCCGGCTTCCACAGCACCAGATCGGCCCACTTGCCGACCTCGATCGAGCCGACCTCGTGCGCGAAGCCATTGGCCAACGCCGGGTTGATCGTCAGCTTGGCGATGTAGCGCTTGACGCGGCAGTTGTCGTTCCGCGAGGAATCACCGGGCAGCCCTCCGGGCCGCGTGTCGCCGGGCAGCGAGCCGCGCTGGACTTTCATTTTGTGCGCCGTCTGCCAGCAGCGCAGGATCACCTCGCCGACGCGGCCCATGGCCTGGCTGTCGGAAGAGAACATGCTGATGGCGCCGAGGTCGTGCAGGATGTCCTCGGCGGCGATCGTCTCGCGGCGGATGCGGCTCTCGGCGAAAGCCAGGTCTTCGGCGATGCTGGCGTCGAGGTGGTGGCAAACCATCAGCATGTCGAGGTGTTCGTCCACCGTGTTCACCGTGAACGGCATCGTCGGGTTGGTCGACGACGGCAGGAAGTTCTGCTCGCCGACCACGCGCAGGATGTCCGGCGCATGGCCACCGCCCGCGCCTTCGGTGTGATAGGCGCACAGCGTGCGGCCCTTCGTCGCCGCGATCGTCGCTTCGACGAAGCCCGATTCATTGAGCGTGTCGCTGTGGATCGACACCTGCGTGTCGGTCTCTTCGGCGACACCGAGACAGCAATCGATCGCCGCCGGCGTCGTGCCCCAGTCCTCGTGCAGCTTCAGCCCGATCGCGCCGGCGGCGATCTGCGGGCGCAAGGCATCCGGCCGGCTCGCGTTGCCCTTGCCGAGAAAGCCGATGTTCATCGGGAAGGCATCGGCAGCCTGCAGCATGCGCGCCATGTTCTCCGGGCCCGGCGTGCAAGTGGTGGCCAGCGTGCCGGTGGCCGGGCCGGTGCCGCCGCCCGTCATCGTCGTCACGCCGCTCATCAGCGCCTCTTCGATCTGCTGCGGGCAGATGAAGTGGATGTGCGTGTCGATGGCGCCGGCCGTGACGATCATGCCTTCGGCGGCGATCACTTCGGTGCCCGGGCCGATGACGATGTCCACACCCGGCTGCACATCGGGGTTGCCGGCCTTGCCGATGGCCGCGATGCGCTGGCCGCGCAGGCCGATGTCGGCCTTGACGATGCCCCAGTGGTCGACGATCAGCGCGTTGGTGATCACGCAATCGACCGCCTCCGCGGGGCCGGGCCCGTTGGGCCGCTGCGACTGGCCCATGCCGTCGCGGATGGTCTTGCCGCCGCCGAACTTCACCTCTTCGCCGTAGCCGCCGGCGCGCAAGGTGTAGTCCTGCTCGACCTCGATGACGAGCTCGGTGTCGGCCAGGCGCACGCGGTCGCCGACGGTGGGGCCGAACATCTCGGCGTAGGCGCGGCGGTTGATCGTCGTCATTTATAGGGCCCCTTGGATCAGGCCGCGAAAACCCCACACCTGCCGAAGACCCGCGTAGTCCACCAGCTCGACCGTGCGCTGCTGGCCGGGCTCGAAGCGCACCGCGGTGCCCGACGCGATGTTCAGCCGCATGCCGCGCGCGG